>JAIPGC010000040.1 GCA_021736335.1 Acholeplasmataceae bacterium
TAAAAAATGAAAAGAGTGAGCTAGAACGCTATGTTCTTGATCACATATAAGATAGGAGATTATGATGGAACTCAATCAAAATGAAGTTTATAAGGTTATTGCTAAAGTGGAAAACATCAATCAAGGTGTCCATTTTTGTAACACTACAGTTAGAACCGAGGATGGAGAGCATATCAATTTAAAATTAGATTTTGATCAGCTACCATTTGTCATTATGGGAAAGGTCTTCCAATTTGAAGCACAAGCAATTGTTAAAATTGAAGATGAACTCATCTTAAAATGCTTATCAATTACTCCGGTTGAACAGGTTTTAAATGACGATGAACTTGCAAAAGTTTTAGAACATTTTTATGTGTATGCACCTATTCCAATGATGCAAATCAAAAAAGGAATTGAATCATTCTTAAAGAAAATTGATAATCAAATACTGTTTACAATAACTGAAACAATCTATAAGGAAAATAAGAACAATTTTTATATGCATCCTGCAGCAACAAAATTTCATCACGCATATGTAGGTGGATTATCACACCATACTTTGACGATGTTAAAGCTTATTGATCCATTTATTGCTGTTTATCCATATTTAAATAAGGATCTTTTATATGCAGCAACGATTCTCCATGACATGTCAAAGATTAGTGAAATCAGTGGTGTTGATGGTGAATATACAAAAGAAGGACTTCTTGTAGGTCATCTTGTAATGCAAACCGTGGAAATCGACAGAGTAGCAAGATCCTTAGGTTTTGAAAATTCAGAAGAAGTTTTATTATTAAAGCATATGATCATTTCACATCATGGCCAGTTCAACTTCGGATCACCTAAGAAACCTCAAACAGGAGAAGCTTTATTATTGTGGTTTATTGACACGATTGATTCTAAGTTTACAGTCTTAGGTGAAACTCTAGAAGATACTCCAGATGGTGCATTTACGAATATGGTTTCAGTCCTAGATAAGATGCGCTTTTATAAAACAACGATAAAAGAAGATAAAAAATAAATCCCTATGGGATTTTTTTTATCACTAGGCTTAATTTTAGGCTTTATGATATAATAAAATCGAAATCGAGGGATCAATATGTTAGAAAAAAAGAACTATAAAAATGGGCAACAAACATATGAAATCAATGGAAATACACTCACCTATTTCTTAAAAACAGGACTCATTAAAGCTCAAGGACCATTTATCAATGAAATGATGGAAGGTGAGTGGATCTTCAATCGAGAAGATGGTTCATTATGGACAATTGGACATTTTCTACATCACCAAAAGCATGGAGCATGGACTAGATATCATCGTGATGGATCCATAGAGAAACAACAAACTTTCCAATTTGGAAAGGAAATGAAATATAGAACAGTTTAATTGATAAAGAAAAGAGGTATATTTTATGAGTCATAGCAGTAAAAAATTTGTAGTCATTGTTACAATTTTGATTACCGTGATAACGCTTGGTTTTTCTTTGATTCTTGTTCTAAATAGCCTCAAAGAAGCAGAGTTTATTATCGATGAGCAAGAAAGTATTCTTGAGATTACCGGAATGTATAAGAAAACCATATTAATTGATCAAAACACAGAAATAAATCTAGTATCTCCAATTACAATCACCAAAAGAACCAATGGCTCATCTACAGGTGATATCAAAAAGGGTTATTTCACTTTAGAAGGTGATTTAGCAGTATATCTTAATTTAGGAGATAGTTCCTTAGATTGGATTGAAATAATAAACGGAGATGACTACTATTATATCAATTATAAAGCAGAAAGTGATACGCTCCAGCTACTGCAAGATTTGATTGATTTACAATCATAATATCATAAAGTTTTTAGATATCAATTATAGCATTTTCACTCTATTAGATATCTTTTCTCATGTGTTTGAAATCGAGGTGTTTATATGTGCGGTAGATTTACAATAACAGTCACCATGGATGAACTAAAAGATTATTTAAGTGAATATTATGATATTGATGATATGAAAAGCGATTTTGTGCTTCCTAGATATAATGTAGCACCAGGACAAGATGTGATATCAATCATCAATGATGGAAGTAAGAATAGAGTTGGTCTTTTTAAATGGGGATTTGTTCCTTCATTTGCAAAAGATGAAAAGATTGGATATAGCATGATTAATGCTAAATCTGAAACACTTCAGGAAAAACCATCTTATAGACCTTCATTAGAACATAAAAGATGTGTCATACTTGCTAATGGCTTTTATGAATGGAAAAAAGAAGAAAAGCGAAAAACTCCAATGCGCATCTTGATGAAGGATAAATCGATTTTTCCAATTGCTGGTTTGTGGTCGACATTTGTTAGACCTGATGGTTCAAAGCTACACACTTGTACGATTGTGACAACTCAAGCCAACGACATTGTTTCTGATATTCACGATAGAATGCCAGTCATCTTAACTGATGAAACAAGAGCATCTTGGTTAAATCCAAGAATAACCGATTACAAGATATTGACAAATCTTCTAAAACCGTTTGATTCAAAAAAGATGTATTCCTACCAAGTTTCCTCTTTAGTTAATTCAGCAACCAATGATTTAAAAGAATGTGTTGAACCTATTTAATCATGAAAAAGAAAAAAAGGACTAAAATTTAGTCCTTTTTGTTTAATCTCTTATTATCCTTCTAGAACATCAAACCATGAACCATATAGGTTACTATAGTTTTGATCAAAGAATCCAGTTGAAGAAAGTAAATATTCGTTTAATTGACGTCTGTTGATATCGCGGATTGTATTAAATCTCACAAGATTAGCTGCAACAGTGAAATCTGCATCTTCTAATAACTTGAAGATTAATTCTCTTTGCATGTAAGTACCTTCATAACGTGTAAGAACTGGAGTTAAGTAGTTTGTAATTGCAGTTTGTACAACAGTAGGAAGTACAACACCTTCATCAGTTTCTTGTTCAGTTAGATAGTACTCAATTTGAGAAGCAGTAAGTGTATCAGAATCAGAGTTGTAAGCATTCAGTGTTTCATCTGCATTGACGTACTTGCCATCTTCATCTTCGATTTCATTATAGATTGCACTTGTTGTTTCAGCAACTGATGTTGCTAGAATCAAATGCCAACCGAATGCTGATTTAACTTGTTCTAACGCTGCATCATTAACGACTGCATCATATAAATCAAGATATGGGAACTTAGCGTCATCATCTTCAATTGTAGCTAGTGTGTCAAATAATGACATTGCACGATTGTAGAAGACTTCATCAAGAACACTTGAACCAGTAATAAAGTTTGAAGTGTTTGTAATTGCTGAAGAAATGTTTTCAAACTTTAAGTAGAATCCTAATTTTCTATATTGTGACCAAATCAATTCGATTTGATAATCATATGGAGGAATAATACTACCACGATCAATACGTCCAGAATTGTTGAATTCAGTAGCAAGACCAGTTAAACCAGCTGCCATGCCTTTGTAATCGCCAACCTTAGTGTATAGAAGTTGAACAAGATTTGTTAAACCAGTCAACACTTGTGTTTGTCCAGCTGGGCTTAAAGTATCTAGATATTCTTGAGGATCATCTGGAGTACCATCACCGTTTTCATCAAAATAAACTAATAAGTGACTGACTGTAATAGATTTGAAGTTGTTATATTGCAATTCAGCAAGTTCAGCAAGTTTCGTATAAATTGTTTCAGTGTCATTGCTATATTGTGCTTCTTTATCTTTTAAGTATTGGTCTCTAAGATTTGGATAAACAAACAATTGATTAATTGATTCAGCATTTGATGTTGCACCAAAAGCAAGAAGTAAGAAGTTTTGTCTACCCATGCTTGCTGGATAACCAGAAGATGCAAAGTTATCAGCTGAGAATTGTGAAATGATGTCTTCAAATTGTTGTTCATAATCTGCCATGTCTTCTTCAGTGACAACATAATCAGTTTCATTCATAAGGAATCTGTTAGATGCTAGGTCTAGTGCAAGGTTGATACCATAAGATCTTTCAAGTCTTGCATAGAAATCATCAACAGTAACTTCAAAATCACCAACTTCAGCTAGTACATTACCAGCCTTATCTTTTGTTGTACCTTCATAACCATAGGATTGTTCGTAGAATGTACGTACTACATAGTCATAAATATTAAGTGACATATCAGTATATAATTCGTTGACTTTATTTGAGATATAAGTAGAAGATAGTTTAGCTTCCTTAATTGTAGTATAGACATCAGCTTTAGCAGCAGTAGCCTCTGGAGTATCAAGGAAATCTTCTGTTTCTTCATCATAAACCAATGCATCTGTTTCACTTTCATCATCAAGCTTGAAAACTAAATAACGTGATGAACCGAAAGTTTGAACTCTTGATGAATAAGGTTTACCATCAGCAACATCATCAGGATCTTCCATTGTAGCTTCAGGAATTAATGTTGTATAAAGATGTGATCTTAAACTTGTATTGATTGCAGTTAGGTCATCATAAGTGTATGTTGTTTGAACTTCTGCTCCACCAACACCAACGATTGCTCCATCAACTGTAATTTCAACTTGTGATGCTGGATTTAATACGTTATAGATTGCTACAAATTTAGCTTTAACTTGTGCTGTCGTTAAGGCTTCATCACTTAAACCGTCAGTTCTTGTTGTACTGATGATATAAGCTTTGTAGTAATTTTCAAAATCAGATACGCTAATTTGTGCACGATCTTCATAATCAACACCTAATTTACCTAATAATCCTAAGTCATCAAGAATGTTTTTAACATGCTTATAACCTGATTGAGGTGTTTCATTGGTTAAATCGACATATCCTGGATCACCTGGAAGAATGCGGATATCAGGAATTGAATACCATAGACCTTTAGAATCAGCTTTAATGCTCATCTGATATAAAGCAGCATTTGCTTCATTTAAGTTAATAAATCTAACAACGAGTGCTTCAACATCATATCTGTTTTGTTCGTTAGATTTATAATAAGTTAAAACGTCTTCATCCGAGATATAATAATCACCTTCAGAATCTAGCACATCATCTTCAAGAATTTGTTGTGCATAATATCTTTGAGCAACTCTTAAACCATATCTTTCAACAAGAAGTGGAATGCTTGAGTATCCGCTATATCCATTGTCTTGAGTTGTTGATAGATTTGTAATGCTTGAAATCACTGTATCAATACTCACAGTGTTATCTAATAAATATAATGAGTCTGCAAACACTTCGATGTTTCTGATAAAACGACTTTGATAGTTTGTAAATAAATCATCAAGTTGTTCTTCGTCAGATGTACTATGAATTGCTGAGTTTATAGTTTCATCAAGATAAGTGTTTAAATCTTCATCACCAGCAGCAAGCATTGTTTCAACGGTTGCTAATTGGTCAGCGAAGACTTGTTCATCAATCATAGTTGCTAATATTGAAGCTCCTTGCAAACGTAATTGATTGTATAATTCTTTTTCTGTTACTGTTACATTACCCACAGTCATGTAGACGTCGTCTGAGATGTTTCCGTAGGGTGTTGCTTCTTTGCTACCACATGCAGCTAAAGTAAGTAAACCAGCAGATATTAGCACAAATATCGCAAGTTTTCTTAAATTTTTGATTTGATTCATTGTGTTCACTCCTTCAATGTATTTCATACAAGCAAATATAATATAGCATTTTTTAGGGGGTATTGCAACCACTTTCATTTTATTTGATAATATCACATATTTGTATGTTATCATGGAAGAAGGTGATATTGTGGAAGTTTTTATTTTGGCTAGTGGCTCAAAAGGAAATATGGCCTACTTAAAAGTAGGCGATATTAAGATGTTTATTGATGCCGGAATTAGCTATCAAAAAGTGAAGAGCAAGATGGCTGCCTATGAAGAGAACCTTTATGATGTGAAATCGCTTCTGATTACACATGAACATCATGATCATGTGATGGGTTTAAAGATGCTTCTTAAACAAGGCGCTATTGAAGATATATATATAACTCAAGGGACGTACAATGCGCTACCAGTAGATGTGGTTGCGCTTTTTGAACGTACACATTTTATTATGGCTGATCTACCATTTTTTATTGATGATATTAAGGTTTCACCATTCATGCTATCCCACGATGCTGCCGAACCTATCGGATTTGTTATTGAAAATCAAATGAAAAAAATGGTGATATTAACTGATACTGGATATGTTGATCAAAGTTATCATGAAATGCTTTCTCATGCCGATTTATATTTACTTGAAGCCAATCATCATCCAACCAAGCTGATGCAATCAGCAAGACCTTTTTTACTCAAGAAAAGAATACTAGGAGAAAGAGGGCATTTATCTAATGATGATGCAGCTTGGCTCATTAATCTATTGGTTAAGCAAGGACCTAGCAAATGGGTTGTTGCTCATATCTCAGAAGATTGCAATACCATTTTAGATATTGAAGAATCAATTGTTAAACATTTAGATGATCCAACAAAAATAGAAGTCTATTATGCTTCACAAGAAGGACTTCCAGGTATAGAACTATGATAAAAATCATTGTCGTTGGAAAAATGAACCAAAAGTATTTAGAGCAAGGCATCGCATATTATCAAAAACAAATACCAGTTAAGCTAGAATGGATTGAAGTTTCTGATGAAGCACATATTTTGGGCATGAGCTTAGAGGGTGAGCGGATATTATCAAAAATCAAAGATTCGGATTTAGTTATAGCTTTGGCTATTGAGGGTAAAATGATGGATAGTCCAGGATTTGCTAAGCTCTTGGATGAATCAGAAACCTATCATCAAGGTGATTTGGTGTTTGTAATTGGCGGATCATATGGATTAAGCGAAGATGTTATGAAAAGAGCCAATCAGAAGATATCATTTTCAAAAATGACATTTCCTCATCAGCTGATGAGATTGATACTCATTGAACAGATTTATCGGGGTTATATGATTTTAAAAAATCATCCCTATCACAAGTGAGGTTATTATGAAATATATATTTTGGGATTTTAATGGGACTGTTTTAGATGATGCATATCTTTGTTTTGAGATATTAAATGAAATGCTCATCGAAGAAGAAATGCCCACGGTTACTTATGAAGAATATCTCATGATCTTTGATTTTCCGGTCGAGGCTTATTATGCTAAAGTTTATGATTTAGAAAAAACAAGTTTCAAGGTTTTGGCGCATCGTTTCATCAATAGATATCAACCAAGAAGCTTGGAATTGAAATTACATGAAGGTATTGTAGAAGCTATTAAACATTATGAAAATAAAGGATTGATCAATGTCATGTTTTCAGCATCAGAGATCAATAATCTGCATAATCAATTAAAACATTTTCAAATTGAGCATTTGTTTAAACACATTTTAGGAACCTCTGATGTTTATGCTAAAAGCAAAGTAGAAGTTGCAAGAAGATTCATTGATGAGCAACACATCAATCCTTCCGATGTTCTAATGATTGGTGATACGCTTCATGATGCCGAGGTAGCAAAAGAACTTGGGTTTGAAATCATTTTATTTACTCAAGGGCATCAACATCCAAAAAGGTTAGAGGCATATCAAACCATCGATAAGATAAGCGAACTATATCAAATCATATAAAAAAAGGGCTATAGCCCTTTTATTTTTTCAATCAATTCCATTCTTTATGCAAAATTTTCTGGACAAATATTTTAGCAATTCTTTCATCAAATTGAGATCCAGAACATCTGATGATTTCAGTAACAGCCTCATCTTCAGATAATTTTTCTTTATAAACTCGATCTGCAGTCATTGCCTCATAGGCATCAATGATGCAGATGATTCTAGAAAATAAGGGTATTTCAGTTCCTCTTTTACCGGTAGGATAACCTTTACCATCCCAGCGTTCATGATGGTAAAGCGCATGTATTGCAAGATCGGAATACTCATCTGCTGCTCTAAGAATCTGATAGGATATTTCAGGATGTGTCTTAATGATTTCAAATTCATCTTCAGATAGTCTTCCAGGTTTATTCAAGATTGCATCAGGTATCGATATCTTACCAATATCATGATACATTCCAGCCATTTCCAACTCTTTGATGTCTTCAGCATTAAGGTTTAATGCTTCACCCATTTTCTTGCATAACTGACTTACTCTTTCAGAATGAATTCTTTCATACTTATATTTATTGGTCAATGTTTTTAGGATAGCCTTGATTGCATTATTCCTAATGCTAATACCTTCTGCGAGCTTGTGTCGATACATTTGATTTTCTGCAGTTTTTAGAATTTCATCAAGATCACCCTTTTGGGTTTTGGTTTTAATTTCATATCCTGTTGCAAGAGATAATGATACATTTTCAACATCATTATTCATTGCTTCAGCATGTATTGACTTGTTAATTGTTTCTAAGTCTGTTTTGGTTATATTAGGTAAGATGACAGCAAACTCATCTCCACCAATACGACAAACAACATCTTGACCTCTACATGATTTTTGCAAAATATCAGAGACTTTCTTTAATGCGACATCTCCTGCATCATGACCAAAAGCATCATTGATAATCTTTAAGCCATTGACATCGATCATCATAACGCCTAAAGGATAGTATGCCTCATTATCTAATACTTTATATGTGTCAACAAAATATCTACGATTATAAAGATTAGTCAAGTAGTCATGATTACTCAAATGAAGAATTTCATCTTGCTTCATTTTTTCTTCAGTTATATCAACGAAACTGATGACAATTTCTTTGATGTTGCCATCTGAATCAAATAAAGGTACACCATTGACATAAACCCAGACAATACCTTCATCATGGATATGCTTGATTCCTATTAAATAGTCTTTAACTGAGTGTTTTTTTCTGATCAGAACATTTACAGGATAGTCTTCATATTTTAAGATATCACCAGATGAATTGATAAATCGAAAATTGCTTGATGAAGCTGTCACACCATGCAATTCATCATATGAAAGTCCCAATATATCTTCAGCTCTTTTGTTGAAAGAGATAATCGTTGTATCACTAGCATGAATTACAATACCTGCATCTAGATTATTGATTAGTTCGCGATATCTGATTTCACTATCTTTTAATTTTTCGGTCATCATCTTACTTTCAGTAATATCTTCACCAGAACTCAACACACCAATAATGTTAGAGTCTGAGTCATATAAAACTGAATTGTACCAGGAAATATGTCTTTCTTCACCTTGTGCATTGATAATAGCATTCTCATACTGCTTATTGAGCAATGTTCGCTTATTAAAAACATCTTTAAAGACTTCTTTGACGGGATTAATAATGTTTTTAGGAAGGAAATGATCAAACCAGTTCTTGCCGAGAATATCTTTTTCTTCATACCCTAGTATGTCACATCCAGCTCTATTGACCAATGTAACATTGCCATTTGCATCCAGTACAATAATCATGACTGCTGCAATATTTAAATATTCAAGTGCTTTTTCTTTTTCATCTCTTAATGCTTTTGCTGAACGTTCTCTTTCTGATACATTTCTTGAAAAAGCAGAAACTCCTATGATTTGATCGTTGTTATCTTTAATTGGACTATAAATGGTTTCATATGATGTAATGTTTACATCACCATATTGTTCCAATGTGGTATGAGTGATTCCTGAAAGAGCTTTGCTATAATTGATTTTTGCTTTAAGGATATCTTCATTGTTTGTCATGCAATCAAATAAGTTCTTTCCTACTTGAGCTTCTGTATTATAAGCATATTTCATTGCTTTCTGATGAGTTTCATTAAAGAACAAATAATTATATTCTGTATCAAGTGATAAAATGATGATGTCTTCAGGACTATTTAAACTGGCTTTTAAAAGTGTTTGAGTTTTTTGAAGCTCAGCCACTAAGTTCTCTATTGCTTTTTGTGATTGGTATTTCTCAGTATAATCTCTAAATACTAAAACAGCACCTATGATACTACCATCACTTAAGATGATAGGTGCAGCACTATCTGCAATTTGTCTTTTTGTACCATCTTTTGATACTAAAATTGTATGATTTGCTAATTCGTGAATAATGCCTGAATGGATGACTTTGTCAATGATATTGTCGCTTTTTATGCCTGTGTCTTCACCGTAAATTGAAAATACTTCTTCAATTTTTTTACCCAAGGCATCCTTTTTTTGCCAGCCTGTTAAGTCTTCAGCAATTTTATTGATGAGTGTCACCTCACCAAATTGATTGGTACAAATGACACCATCACCAACAGAAAGTAGTGTTGTTTCAAATAATAATCTTTCTTTGACTAAATCAGCTTTATTTTTTCTATCCTCAGTAACATCAATAGCAACACTCATAGCCATTCTGCGGTCATCGGGTGTATTACCAATATACGTAGAATAGAAATCCCATAGAACTTCATGGTCATCTTTTGTATGTATTGAAAACTCACCATCATGTTGGCGTTGATTTAAAGTATATAATTTATTTACAACATCGATAACTTCGTCTTGTTTCAAACCGTAAGCAGCTTTCGTCCATTCTTTTATTGTGGGTATATCTTCTCTAGAATATCCAGAAATTTCCTTCCAAGCATCGCTGATATTTAAAACTTGTCCATCATTACTATGAATCATAATTGGTATTGGAGCATGCTTAACAAGATTTGAAAAAACACTTTCAAGTTCTAGATATTTCGCATCTTGTTTTTTAATATTTGTGACATCACTAAAAATAGTGACAAAAAAGTTGCTTTCTGGAGAAAAAGCTTCTACTTTATACCAACTATTGAGAACAGAAGAAAAACTCTCGAATGTCTCTTTATGATTGTTTAAGGCAATATCCCCGTAGAACTTAATCCAGTTAAAGTCATCATTAATGATTGATGGAATAGCCTCAAGAACTGTCTTACCAACAATATCTTTTGCTTTAAGACCAGTGAACAATTCAAAAGCATGATTCACTTCAATGAATCTATAATCGCAAGGATTGCCTTTTTTATCTAATATAATCTCATGATATGCATAACCAAATGGTGAATTGATGAGGATATTTCTGTAGAAATTTTCTTTCATTATTATCGCTCCTAATGCTCATTTTGATTTTGTTAAGATTATGTCAATGTATAGATATGATTTTTATAGTTTGTCCCTTTACTTTGTATATGATTATGAATTCAAACTATTTGAACCATAAAGTATGTATATTACCTGTTATTATACCATGAATTACTAAATAACATATGTTAATAAATGAATGGACTATAACTAATATTGAATTATTCTATTGTAATATGCACGGCAATATATCCTATTGAAGTTAATAATCTCATTTCATATGTTCCAACACTAAGTGATTCAAATATAGAAGGATTAAATTCGATTTGAGTATTAACAGATTGTGTAAATAAATCACTTGAGATGAATTCACTTTCGAACCAAACACTATTTATAATTGAAGGATTCTCTAGCTCGATAATAACTTGCTCATTTTGATTTAATGTATATGATACAAGCAGAGTGTTCCCTATTCGTGGAAGATAGGTATATTCAAGAGATGTGGATTTTAGTGTAGCATGTACTCCATAATTACCTGTAACCTGAAATGAGTGAGATTGATTGACATTCAGTGTCAACAAACTCAAATCATAAGAAGGTACCCATGTTAATGCTACCTCCTCATCATCCATCCATATAGAGTAAGAAGTAATGAACTCAATAGCATCCCATGTCAAGAATACCTCATCAACAATCATAACATTTTGAGGTGCCATATAGTCTCTATCAAAAATCACATTAAACACTGGAGAATATTCAGAATATATATATCCATAATAAGCTAATATTTTTATTTCATAAGATCCGTTATCAAGGAAATTTAAATTAAAAAATAATTCCGAAGTATCATATGTTTCTCCATTGATATTAAGGGTGTAAAATGTTGCATCTTCAACTGCATCCCATGACAAAACTTCCTGATTTAAATGCAGAGATCTTGGAAAGTCCAACTGATCATCATTCATATCACATCCTGAAAGGATGAGAAGCAAGAAAATTAGAACTAATGCCTTTTTCATCATAAATATGCACCTCAATTAAATTATAGCACAAATTAATTTATTAAGTTTTTTACCAAGGATGACCAACTCAAACATGGCAAGATTTTAATAAGGCCTATCAGATTCAATATTTGTTTAAGTAAACATCACGATAAATATGGTTTTAAGCTACAAAATATGATAAGATACAAGTACATAAGATATAACATATATCAGAGATATGGTTATAGGCTAAACAACGAAAATTTATCAAAGGGAGAATAAAAATGAGTAAAGTAGCAATTTTAACTTGCAGTAATGCAGGTCTAGACTATTTAGACTATCCAAAAGACATCATTATATTAAGATCTGCAATTAACTTTGGAACAGATGAATCATATGATGACTTTGTTGGAATGGATGCAAAAACTTTCTATGAAAGAATCACCAAAAATCCTAATGACATTCCTAAGACATCATTTGTGACAATCGGTAAAATGATTGAATATTTCGAACAACTTGAAAAACAAGGATATGAAGAAGCGCTTGTCATCACAATATCTTCTCAACTGAGTGGATTATTTGAAGCAGTCAAAAGAACAGCAAGTGAAGTTAAAATTAAAGTTACAGCATTTGATTCTCTAACACTAGCATATGGCGAAGCATATATGGTCCTAGAAGCACATCGATTAGCTGCCGAAGGTAAGAGTGTTGCTGAAATCATTCCCTATCTTGAAAAAATTAGAGATAATGACAGAATCTATTTTGCAGTGGATACTTTACTGTATTTAGTGAAAAATGGTAGATTATCAAAACTTCAAGGTACACTTGGAACCATGCTTCAAATGAAACCATTACTTGTTTTAGGTGATGATGGTAAAGTTGCATCATTAGAAAAGATCAGAACTACACATAAGGCTCAACAAAGAGTCTTAGAAAAATATATTGAAGACACAAAAGATTTGAATGTGCTCACATATATTGCACATGCACACAATGAAGAAGCTGCACAATGGTTTAAAGAAGAGATTCAAAAGGTATTTCCAAAACGAGAAGTGGTTGTTGCATATTTAACACCAGTTGTCGGTGCACATACAGGACCAAAAGGTATTGGTGTAGGCTATATCAAACTATAATTGACTAAAAAGACTGGATATATAATATTCGGTCTTTTTTGATGAAAAAATATTTTGCAGTGATATAATAGTCACATGAAAGGGAGATGAAAATATGAAAAAATTTCTTGGTGAATTTAAGGCATTTATGTTAAAAGGTAATGTATTGAACTTAGCTGTCGCAGTTATCATTGGTGCTGCATTTGGTAAAATTATTTCCAGTTTGGTTAAAGATGTATTAATGCCTGTGATCAGTTTAGTCACTGGTGGTGGTGGTTTTG
>JAIPGC010000041.1 GCA_021736335.1 Acholeplasmataceae bacterium
AAGAAGCACTAGAGATGACACCTCAAGAATTAATTGATGCTTTAGTAGGTCTTCAAGATGCATATCTTGCACAATACAGAAATCAAAGAGAAGTTGGAGCACAAGCAATTAAAGATGAACTAGAAGTAGCTCTAGAAGCTAAAGTTCAAGCTCATCGTGATGCAGTTACTGCAGGTACAGCACAAATGCCTGATACAACAGGTGTTAAACAAGCTTATCTTAACAATTATGAAGGTTTAAAAGCTGAATTTGTCATTCGTAATCAAGAAAGAATCGAATATGCACATGCAGTAAAAAATGGTGAAGTTGCTCAATATTTAGTAGGTGAATACAACTATGAAAAATCAAGTGAAGAACTTCCTTATATCGTAACTTATCATAACTTCACTTTAAACTCTGATGGCACTTATACTGAAAGTTGGAGCTGGGTATCAAGAACAAATGCACAAACAACAGATGGTACTGATGAGGGCACATGGGCAGTTGTTGAAGGAATCCTTGTTTTCACCAATGAAAACGAATATTCAAAAGACTTTGAAATTCAAGGTGCACGTATCGTTTATGAAAATCTAGATGGTATTTTGATCACTTTTAAGAAATTAGTTACAACAAATTAATCAAAAATTGAGTCAAGATAAAAAAAGTGTAGAGTTTACACTTTTTTTATTATTTTGCTCTTGATTTTTAATTTGTAATCATGTTATAATGACACAGGTTGTTAAGAATCTTTATATTCTTGATGACCAACCAGCTGTCTTCGGACAGTTATAAAAGGCTCTTTCTAAAAACCCCCCCTTTAGAATGGAGTCTTTTACTTTTTATAGGAGTTTTTTCCTGAGGAAAAACTTAGATCATGAGTTATTGTATAAAAGAAAATACTTCTAAAAGAGAAAATCCCCTGTAAGGGGATATTTATTTGATAAGATGTACTTCACCTGTGCTGATTTCTATTACCTCATGTGATGTCTTAACTAATAGATTTCCATTAGCCTTGATGTCTTGTGCGATGCCATGCATGATTTTTGAGTCCTTAATAAATGATATTTTCTTCCCCAAGAGAAAGCTGTATTTTTTAGAATACGATACAAATTGGGACTTATTTTGATTGAGATATTTCAGTTCTTGTTCAAGTTTAGATGTGATATCTTTAATCAAAAGTGAACTACAAATGCTTTGATTAGTCTCTAAAAAGAATGAAGTTGCTGTTTCTTTGATTGATTCTGGAAATGACTGAGTAGATAAATTGATACCTATTCCAACAACAACAGCATGAATCTCTTGATGTGAAGAAATACTTTCAATTAAGATACCACATAGCTTCTTATCATGAACAACTAAATCATTTGGCCACTTGATTAATAAATCGGGTATATAAGGATATAAAGTCTCGTGAATCACCATAGCAACCACTAAAGGTAGCTGTGAGATATTCTCCATTTTTATATCATTTTTTATTAAAATAGAAAATAATAGAGAATCACCATCATCTAACCAGATACGACCAAGTCTACCTTTACCTTCGGTCTGATGGTTTGTAGAGATGACTTCAAAGTGATCGAGTTTTTCATAGTTTCTTTTGATATAGCTATTGGTTGAATCTAGAACTTCAAATTGAGTGATTTTCATTAAGCAAAGAACATCAATAGTAGCCCAGCTGCTATTGCGCTTCCAATCACACCAGCGACATTTGGACCCATCGCATGCATGAGTAAAAAGTTCGTAGGATCTTCTTTTTGACCCTCAAGATGAGCAACACGCGCAGCCATCGGAACAGCTGAGACTCCAGCAGCACCAATAATCGGATTGACTTTGCCATGAGTAAGCTTACACATCAGCTTTCCACCTAAGACACCTGAGGCAGTTGCCATTGAAAATGCAAATAAGCCTAAGCCAATGATAAATAGTGTTTGTAGGGTCAGAAATGATGCACCACCTGTGGTAGCACCAATAGATAAACCTAAAAGAATTGTAACGATATAAAGTAAAGCATTACCAATCGTATCTGATAAATTCTTAACAACACCTGATTCTTTGAGTAGATTACCTAACATCAGCATCCCGATGAGTGGTGCAGAAGAAGGAATTAACAAGATACAGACGATACTGACAATAATTGGAAATAAGATTTTTTCAATTCTTTTAACTTCTCTAAGCTGTTCCATTTTAATGGAACGCTCTTTTTTAGTTGTTAAAAGCTTGATGATAGGAGGTTGAATGACAGGTACTAATGCCATATATGAATAAGCAGCTACAGATATCGCACCAATTAAGTGAGGTGCAAGTCTACTTGTTAGAAGAATGGAGGTTGGTCCATCGGCACCACCGATGATCCCAATGGATGCTGCTTCAGCACCAGTAAAATTAAGAAGAATGGCTCCAATGAATGTGATAAAGATACCAACTTGAGCTGCACCACCTAAAAGAAGACTCTTAGGATTGGCAATAAGTGGTCCAAAATCGGTTGTAGCACCGATACCTAAAAAGATTAAGGATGGATATATCCCCCATTTGACACCATAATAAAGAAAACCAAATAAACCGCTATATGAGGTAACTTCTTGTCCGCCAACCATCTGTGTCGTAACAACAAACATTTCAGATCCGGGCAAATTAACAAGAAGCATAGCAAATCCAATAGGTATTAAGAGATAAGGTTCAAACTTCTTAAAGATAGCTAGATAAAGAAGAACTAAAGAAATGATGATCATCACTAAGTTTTTCCAACCATCTTCAGAAAACAATTGAAAAAGTCCAGTACTTCTAAAGAAATCTAATAATGATTCCCACATAAGATTAACCTATAACCAGCATCAGCTGGTTAAATTCAACTTTTTGTCCGACTTCAATGAAAACTTGTGATACATAACCATCAATGGGAGATAAGACATCATTTTCAAGTTTCATTGATTCTAAGACAATTAAGACTGAACCCTTTTTAACTTGTGTTCCAACTTGAACATTTGATTTAATAACTTTTCCTTGAATTGGAGCTAATATTTGGACTTTATCATCATGTGATGAAGTTTCAATTTTAAAAGGCTTTTTAATTTCAGTCTCAGTCACACTTTCAACTTCAACCTCATAAGCTTTACCATTTACTTTAATCTTGTATAATCTCATAGACATTAGTCTCCTTATTTAATCTCTTTGATCGATGTGACGCGCACATCACCTTTAATACTATCTTGATAATCAATAGATGCAACAAGTGCAGCTACCATCATATCCTCATCAGTGATATCTTCGATTCTCAAGATTTTTTTAGTTTCGATTTGATCTTGTTTAATGAGTGGTTTTTCTTCGAAATATTGGAATAATTTAATGACAACTGAAACGAGTAGAATAATCAGAAATACAACAATGATACTAAAGATGGAGATGAAGAGTCCATCTGATAATGCATAAGCGATGAAGGGCATTAACTGTTTCCCCCGATCTTAATATTAAACTCGATAACTTCAGGTGCTGGAGCATCCTGATATTTGAGTTTAAGGAAATCAATTGCAACAGTATCAAATAAAGCAATTGAGAGCAAATCCTCATCTGATCTTGCAAAATCCTTATATTTTTTCTTTAGGTTTTCAAATTCAGGTTTAATATCGTCTGCTGGACGATGGGTAATGACTTGTTCATGACCAATGATCTTAGCAAGAACTAGATCGTTAACTTTACCAGGTGCTTTGCCATAAAGTCCTTTTAAGTATTCTTTAATTTCCTTAGGAACAATCTTATAAGGAGATCCTGAAATTACATTCATCACAGCTTGTGTGCCCACCATCTGTGATAATGGAGTAACTAAAGGAGGATATCCCATGTCTTTTCTTACAATTGGAATTTCATGGAGAACTTTTTCATAGTCTTTCATAGCATCTTGTTCTTTGAGCTGACTCATCAGATTCGAAAGCATGCCACCAGGGACTTGATATTTTAAGATATTAGGATTGGATGTTAATGCTTTAGGGTTAAGGATACCATTTGCCAAATATTTATCCTTGATAAAGGTGAGCTTGATGGCTGCTTGATCTAAAGCTTTGATATTTAATTTAGGATCATCTTTGGAGTTTTCAAGCATATATTGAAATGCTTCAGTTGCTGGTTGGCTGGTGCCACCAGATAGTGGTGATAATGCTGTATCAATGATATCAACACCAGCTTCGATTGCTTTTAAGTAGGTCGCATCAATTACGCCTGCAGTCGCATGCGAGTGTAGGTTGATAGGAAGCTTGGTTTGTTTTTTTAAACGCGTAATAAGCTCATATGCAGCCTCTGGTAGAAGAATACCTGCCATATCCTTGATACATAGAGAATCAGCACCCATCAGTTCAACTTCTTTAGCTAAATTCACAAAGTAATCGACAGTATGGATAGGGCTTGTCGTATAGCATAAAGCAATTTGACAGTGACCCCCATATTTCTTAGTAGCATCAACTGCTGATTTTAGATTTCTAATATCGTTTAACGCATCAAAAACACGAATGATATCAATGCCATTTTCTAAAGATTTTTGAACAAATTTATCAACGATATCGTCAGCGTAGTGACGATATCCTAGAATGTTTTGACCTCTAAAGAGCATTTGAAGTTTCGTGTTAGGAGCAAGTTTTTTAATTTGTCTAAGTCTTTCCCAAGGGTCTTCATTTAAGAAGCGTAAGCAAGCATCAAAGGTTGCTCCACCCCATACTTCAAGCGCATAAAAACCTGCTTGATCAAGATCAGGAATGATAGATAAGATTTCTTCGGTTGTCATGCGTGTAGCAAGAAGTGACTGATGCCCATCACGCATGGATGTCTCAACGACTTTGACTGCCATGAGGAAGTTTCCTTTCAAAGTATTGATAGATTAATCGTTTATTGTTCCAAGATTTCATAAACTCATCAAGATGTTTAGTCTTCTATAAGAAGAGGGCATGAGCAAATGGTTTGGAATTCATACTCAAAACCATTATACAACATAGAAAACCTAAAGTCGACATTTTATAAAAATCTCATTTTTTTTATTGTAAATTAAATCTATAATTGTTATAATTATGCTAATAGATTATTCAATAGGGGGAATTAAAGAATGGAAGAGTTTAAATCTTTTGACTTAAATGCTGTAGATAAGAATCAAGAAGAAAAGAATACAGACAATCAGTACCATAGTAGTTTAGGAGATTTTTCACATTTACAAGAAAGAATCATTAAATTTGGACGAAGTAAGTTTATGTTAATCTTGACTATATTAGTACTAACGAGTTTTGTTCTCAGTTTCGTTAATATGGGAATGCTATTTATAACTGATTTAACATTTACTGAAGGTGAAAACACACAAAACTTAAATTGGATTAAGATTATTCTCGTTTTAGTTATCATCTTAATATCTATCATCCCAATTGCGATTGTATTCATCAGACGAGGTGCAAAAAAACTGAATATTTTGAATATTCAAAAGGGACTAGATACAATAAATGTATATTTAAATATTAATCTTGTTTTACTTATTATAGGAGCTATTATTTGTGGCATCGCTATGTTATTCTTGTTAATGAGAGCCTTCATCTATGTTGTCATACTAGGAATCTTATTGTTTGGAATTTTCTCCTTATATTTTAAGTTTATTTCTAAATCCAAGGAATTCATCTTTGACATTTCTAGTGCTTTCATTGTTAAAGACGCAGAAAGAGTCTATCCATCTGCTGTGTCATTACGCGTTTATTTCATTGTATTCTTAGTTTTTAATATAATAAACTATTTATTCAACCTTAATGAAAGCAATGTTGCTCTTGAACAACTCAATATTGAACAATACGATATTTTCAGTAGAATGGATATTCTTAGCAATATAACCTTTGTAGTTGGTTTGCTAACCTCAATATTTATCATTTATGTAGCTGAAAAATTTGATGATTTCTTGTTGGTAGGTAAACCACATGAGTATTCATACAAGACATCTAATCATGATGATAGTGAGTGGCATCTCTAGTCTGATTATGCATTAGTTGAAATGATATCAAAATAAACGAACTTACTGTTCGTTTTTTTATTTTTTCTTGAAATGATATTTATTGCTTATTTGTTTTGTGGTATATTATATCTATATAATAATTATGGATTCCAAATTCAAATGCCTTAGGGGGTATTTATGAAAAGCTTAATCGTTTTATATTCAAAAACTGGGAATACATTAGGTGTTGGAAAAAGATTAGCAGAAGCAAAGGGATTTGACATTAAGGAAGTCACTGCCATGTCAGATGACCCTAACAATAAAAAACCTGAACTGGTTGAAGTGCCTGATATTATAGGCTATGATCATCTTATCTTTGGATCACCAGTTCATGGATTCAATTTAAGCCAAATCATGCATGTTTATTTAAGTCAATTACCTGACCTAACAGGTAAGACAATTGATTTATTTATCACGCATTTTTTTCCTTATGCTTGGATGGGTGGCACACGGACACTCAAGCAAATGAAACAAATTGTTGAGACTAAAAATGGAAAAGTTGGGAAAATGACATCCATCAATTGGAAATCTAAGAAAAGAGAATTAGTCATTTCTGAAATGATTAAGGCGTACTAAATTGAGAACAAAGTATAAAATTTTAATTGCGTTAGGTGTTATTATGATTGGTGCTGGAATCTTATTTACAGTGATGTACAATATGATTAATACAGGTTTAGAAGATTTATTGGAAGAAACATGTGTGATGCCTGATTTATCCTTAATTGAAGATGGAGTTTATGAAGGTCATTATGATGCTTTTCCGATTGAGGTTACACTTTATGTAACGATTGAAGATCATGTGATAACACAAATTCAAATAACAGAGCATAATAGTGGTAGAGGTGGACCAGCAGAAGTGATTGTTGATGATGTCATCAGCAATCAATCACTTGATGTTGATTTGATTTCAGGAGCATCTTATAGTAGCCAAGTCATATTATTAGCAATTGAAAACGCATTAACGTCATAAGATATTTTTTATTTATACATTATGTGATAAAATATATAACGTTAAGCAAAGCAAACTCTTAAAACTTTCTTAAATTTGTGTTATGATATATCTATGGATATAATGATTATAAAATAAAAAAGGTAGCATGGAGACAAAATGAAAAGCACTAAGAATAACCGTGTCATTCAAATATTAATGTACATGTTGATCGATGCTCTGATGATTGCATCGACCTATTTAATGGCCATTTTTATGTTTAGTGTTTTAGATTTAACAATGGATTATAGTCTACTTGTCATTGCACTACCTTTGGTTGTGCTATTTAAACTCTTAGTTTTTTATCTATCTGGATTATATAAAATGTTGGTTAATCATGTAGGATTCGAGGATGTCATAAAGATTGCTATTGTATCCATTTTATCAAATGGATTAATTATCATCTTTATTGCATTATCTGGAATTCTTTTCATGTACAAGTCAGCATTTTTGTTTATCACACCATTTGAAATCTTCTTATTAGCAATACCCAGAATGGCAAATAGAATCATCACCTTCATCAGAACCAATATGGACTGGAATAAAGCACTTGGCAGAAGAACATTGATTGTTGGTGCTGGTTCAGCTGGTGAACTCGTTGTTAAAGAAATTTATAAGAATAAGGATTTAAATAATATTCCTGTAGCATTCTTAGATGATGATGAAAAGAAAATAGGTAGTAGATTATCAGGTATTAAGATTGTAGGACCTATTTCTGAAATTAATACATTTATTGATATGTATCGAATTGAAGAAGTGATTATTGCTATTGCAGAGTATTCAGTTAAAGATTTACAGATATTAATCAGTAAGGTTGCTGAAAAGAGTATCAGAATCAAGAAATTGATGAGCATGTCTGATGTCGAAGATCACAAGACACCTAAGATCATCGATGTTAAAATTGAAGACTTGCTTAATCGAGATGTTATTAAACTTGAAGATGAAAGTATCAAAGACTTTATTAAAGACCAAGTGATTTTAGTCACTGGTGGTGGTGGATCGATTGGTAGCGAATTGTGTAGACAAATCGCTGAACTTGAGCCAAAACAACTCATTATCTTTGATATTTATGAAAATAATGCTTATGAGATCCAACAAGAACTTTTAAGAAAGTTTAATAAATCTCATAGACCACTCAATTTAAAGGTTTTAATAGGTAGTGTTTATAATAAGCAAAGATTAGAATATGTTTTTAAAACGTTTAAACCTGATTTAGTTTTCCATGCTGCAGCTTATAAGCATGTGCCTTTGATGGAAGATAGTGCTGTTGAAGCTGTTAGAACTAACGTGATTGGAACTCACAATGCAGCATGCTTAGCAAATAAGTATGATGTTAAGAATTTCGTTTTAGTGAGTAGTGACAAAGCGGTTAGGTCAACTAATATCATGGGTGCCACTAAAAGATACGCTGAGCTTATCATCCAGGAACAACAATCTAAGAGTAAACTAACTAAGTTTAGTGCTGTTAGATTTGGTAATGTCTTAGGTAGTAATGGTAGTGTTATACCTTTATTTAAGAAACAAATTGAAGATGGTGGTCCTGTCACTGTAACGCATGAAGATATCACAAGATATTTCATGACGATACCTGAAGCCGTTGGTTTAATTCTTCAATGTGGTGTTTATGCACAAGGTGCTGAAGTCTTTATTTTAGATATGGGCGAACCCGTAAGAATTAAAGATTTAGCTGAAAAGATGATTAGACTTGCTGGATATAAGCCTTATGAAGAGATTAATATCGAAATAACAGGTCTTAGACCTGGTGAAAAATTATTTGAAGAGTTGCTTGTTGATCATTCTCATGAAGCTCAACATAGAACACCAAATGATAAGATCTTCATTGAGAAACAAAGAGATGTTGAAGAAACAGAATTAGAAGTGAGTGTCATCACTGAAACATTAGAAAATCATTCTAATGAGGAGATTAAAGCTTTTGTAGGTAGAATCATTCCCACTTATAAGAGAAATGGTGATTAATCCATTCATACATTTATAAAAGCCAAAGAGATCTATAGAAGAATAGAGCTTTGGCTTTTTCTATAAACATAGGAGGTTCATATATGGGAAAAGCAATTGGTTTAGGTGGCGTATTTATCCATCTTAAAGGAGATTCAAAAGCGTTTTTTGATTGGTATGAAAAATACTTGGGATTAGATTTTTCAGCATATGGGACTGGATTTATAACAGGCAATCAATTAATGGTGATTACATTTAAAAGAGATGATAATCCTGACATGCCCTATTTAAATCTAAGAGTTGATCATCTTGATGAGATTATTCAATTTCTCAAAAAAGATCAGATAGAAATTATTTCTGACATCGCAGAATATGATTACGGGAAATTCGCAACCTTCAAGGATCCGTTTGGTAATGTGATTGAACTATGGGAAGCAGATGAAAAAGCTTATCAAGAAATGGTTCAAAAAGAACTTGATTCTTATAAAGTCAATAAGACACCAAAAGTATAAATTATAGGGAGAAAATGATGCAAGATATAGCACATAGCATTGATTTATATTTAAAACATATGGATCAAGATAAGTTAGATGATTTCAAATTGATTAGAAATGTGATTAAAGAAAATCTTCCACAAGGATTTGTTGAGGATTTTCAATATCAGATGATTGCTTATGTCGTTCCTTTATCAAGATATCCCAAGGAATATCACACAAAACCAAATACTCCACTTCCCTTTTTATCTTTAGCTGCACAAAAACATTCGATTAATTTATATCATTTTGGTATATACCAAGATCAAGCACTTTATGATTGGTTTTTTGATCAGTATGAAAGAATCTATCATAAGAAACCTGAAATGGGGAAAAGTTGTATAAGACTTAAAAAAGTAGATAAGAATATCTTAGGTTTGATAGGTAAACTTGTGACTAAAATATCTGTAGAAGATATGATAGATCTTTATGAGAAGCATATGAAAAAGAAATGAGGTATCATTGATGAATTATTATATTTATGTATTAAAACTATCTGAAAGACTTTATGATGATAACGCTTGGACCAAAGAGGATGAAGCAATCATAAACGAGCATTTCTTTAGGCTAAAGAAAGATTATGAAGCAGGAAAAATCATTCATGTAGGTAGAACTGAAGATCCTAGAAATGACGGGTTTGGTCTTGTTGTTTATTTTGCACAAGATGACAAAGAAGCTGAAAAGTATATGCTTGATGATCCAGCAGTCATCCATAGATTGATGACTGCGTCTTATCAGCCTTATAGGGCAGTTTTCAATAAATAGGGAGGTATCTCATATGATAGAAATTCCTGAAGCAAAAGTCGCAGTTAAGCTTGCACATCAGGTTTTAGAAGGTAGAGTGATTCATGATGTTGAAGTACTTAATAAACCTTTTACATTTTGTTGGATGAACAAAAATCCAGATGAGATTACTCGCTTAGTAAGTGGTCAATCAATCAAAGATATCAAACATAGTGGACACTATGTCAGATTTCTATTAGAAAATGATATTGAGATTGTATGTGCTGAAGGTACATATTATAGATATATTAAAAGTGATGAACTAACAAAGAAGAACCAGTTGGTTCTAATTTTTGATAATGGATATGCACTTGAGTTTAAGATTCAACTTTATGGTTTTGTTCTTGTAGGTTCTCTTGCTGAATTACTTGAGAATAATAAGTATTTCAAATTAGCTTATGATTCAGTTGATGTCCTTGATCAAGCATTCACATTTGATCACTTTAAGAAAGTCACTTTATATGATTCTAAAAAAGGATCAAATAAACAAGCATTAGCAACAAAACAGCATATCCCTGGACTTGGTAATGGCATTCTTCAGGATATCTTATTTGATGCAAAGATTAGACCAGAAACAAAGATTTCTGATATACCTGAAGATACTTATTTCAAAGTTTATCAATCAGTTGTGAGTAAGATTGATGAGATGTGTTTGTTTGGAGGAAGAGATATAGAGACGAATCTATTAGGTGAAAAAGGGGGATATCTTACATTGATGAATTCAAAAAGCATCAAATGCCCTATGTGTCAAAGTGAATTGATCCATAAGAATTATATGGGTGGTAAAGTGATCTACTGTCCTAAGTGTCAAAAATAAAATAAATAAGAGGTGTCATATGAATGTTATAGAATGGTTACTTCAAGGTGACCCAGTAACAACTTATTTAACAGAAAAATATCTACTTGATCATCATGAGACTTCTCATCATGATCAAGGGTATATTAAAAGATATTTGGAATTGTTTGATCCTGATACAAATCGGTGGGGTCATGGTGTTTATGGTCCCAAATGGATATCAACTCATTATACAATTGCAGAACTTAAATATATGGAGATATCCTATGATCATCCATACTATCAAAAAGGTCTTATGACCTTACTTCAATATGAATGGGTTAATAAAGGGATGTACAACAAAACAAGACACCAAGATATGTGTATTGTTGGGATGCTAGTCAATTTTCTTTCATATGGAAGAGTCAAAGATGAAAAAATGAATGAGATGATTGATTATATCATAGCTCATCAATTTTCTGATGGGGGATGGAATTGTGCATGGGATTCTGGAAAGAAGCCTAAAATCAGCTCAATTCATACAACACTTTCCGTATTAGAAGGTTTAAGTGAATATGAGAAAAATGGATATACTTACCGAATAGATGAAGTGAAAACAGCAATTCCTAAAGGGATCGAAGTTTTATTAAGTAGAGATTTGTATAAGCAAAAGCAGGATGGACTCCCAATTCATGAATCGATTATCTCCATTCATTATCCACCAAGATGGAAATACGATATTTTAAGAGCTTTAGAATATTTAAGTGATATCAAATATCCATATGATGAAAGAATGGGAGATGCTATTGATATTGTTGTTGGTAAGATGAAGGCTGGTTTTATGCCAAAAGGAGATAGAATATCAGGCTTAATTCATTTCAAATTAGAAGATGAGAGATATTCTAGATTTAATACATTTAGAGCATTGAAAATATTAAACTTTTATAAACATACTTTATATCATAAATATGCTATAAGTAATTGAATTTTAATTTAAATTGTCTATCATAATATGACAATCAAATTGGAGGTTTCCTATGTATGATGAATATGAATTTATAAACAGATACCAAAAAGAGGATGTATATACTTTATACTATCAAATGGTTGATGATGCTAAAGACTATGAGAAGATCACAAAGAAAAAAATGCTTGTTGCTATCTATGAAGCTTTGATTGAAGATCCAAGTTTGTTTGATGGTTATGTGAGTGCTGACGCACTTAACGTACTCATCCAATTTGCACATCACAAAACCAGATTTAAACATGATAGTTTAGAAGAATATGAATTGATTCTTGAACTTCAAGACTTTTATCTTATTTCTTATTATGGTGGAACTGAAGGTTATAGAATCCCAAGTATGATACAAGAAGTTGTTCATTCTATTGCAGTGACTGATAGACATAAGGAACTGGATACCATTTATGATTTTTTAAAGGGTGTTTTGTTAATAAGAGGTCATGTGAACATGGATGAGTTAGTCTCTATTTATGATAGCAGCAAGCCTGCTTATTTAAACATCACATTAAATGAAGCATTGATGAGTCTTCCACGCATATTTCTTAAGATCAACATGTTAGTCT
>JAIPGC010000042.1 GCA_021736335.1 Acholeplasmataceae bacterium
TTTGAAATAGCAGTACATGATGTTGTTATTGATGATATTTTATTCTTAAGTTCAGGTAAACAAATACCTGCTGATTCTGTTGTTCGCCAAGGCTCTATCGAAGTTAATGAATCACTACTTACTGGTGAATCGGATCCTGTCATTAAGAAAAAAGGCGACACATTATATTCTGGAAGTTTTGTTGTATCGGGATCCTGTTATGCTCAAGCAACAGCTGTAGGTAAAGACATCTACATTCAAAAATTAACAAATCAAGCTAAAAGATATAAGAAACCACAATCTGATTTATTGGGATCTCTAAAGATTATCATTCGTGTTGTTGGTATCTTGATTCTTCCATTAGCTGGTACATTATTTTATCTCATGTGGACATCAACATCTTGGGATCCAGCACTAACAATCGGACAAAGATTTGCAAGTGAAGAATATGCCCTTATTGTTAGACAAACTGCTGGTGCAATGATTGGGATGATTCCATCTGGACTCTTCTTATTAACTTCAATGGCTTTAGCTGTTGGTGTTATCAGATTGGCTCAAAACAACACCTTAGTTCAAGAATTGTATTGTATTGAGATGTTAGCACGTGTCGATACATTATGTTTAGATAAAACCGGAACAATCACAGATGGCACAATGACAGTTAAAAGTATTATTGAATATAAAAATGAGACAGGGTTACCACTGAAAAATATTATTTCAGCAATGATCAATGCTCAAAATGATCAGAATTTGACATCTGATGCACTTGCTGAAAGATTTGGCACAGCTAAACGTATTAGACATAAACATTTAATTCCATTTTCTAGTTCTAGAAAATTTAGTGCAGTACAATTTGATCGTTATGGAACTTTCGTTTTAGGAGCACCTGAATTTGTTATCAAAGAAAACTATGGTGCAATTGAAAGAGAAGTCGATAAACAGTCATCTGAAGGTTACCGTGTATTAGTTGTCGCACATTCGACTGGTAATATCGTTGAAACCAAAGTTGAAGGTAAGATTGTACCACTGGCCTTGATCATGATTGAAGATACAATCAGACCTGATGCCATTGAAACAATCGAATACTTCAAGTCTCATAATGTTGAAGTCAAAGTTATTTCAGGTGACAATCCGGCAACAGTTTCACGTATTTCACAGCGCGCGGGTATCGCTAATGCTGATAAATACGTCAGTCTAGAAGGCATGCAAGATAAAGAAGTTGTTCGTTCAGCTTCAAGATATACTGTATTTGGTCGTGTTTCTCCACAACAAAAGAAATTACTCATTGAGTCAATGAAAAACAACGGTAAAACCGTTGCTATGACAGGTGATGGTGTCAATGACATCTTAGCACTTAAAGAAGCAGATACCTCAATTGCAATGGCTTCAGGTAGTGAAGCAGCAAGAAACGTATCTCACTTGGTTTTGCTAGACTCTAATTTCTCTTCAATGCCTAAAGTTGTAAGTGAAGGTAGAAGAGTTATCAACAACGTACAACGTGTTTCAACCTTATTCTTAACAAAGACAATATTCTCATTCCTACTTGCTGTTATTGCGATTACGAGAAATGGTAGTTATCCGATTTTACCAAATCAGTTGATATTAATCGATTACTTGGTTATTGGTATTCCTTCTTTCTTCCTAGTACTTGAAGCTAATAACAAGCTTGTTAAAGGACGTTTCCTATTGAACATCTTGAAAGCTGCACTACCTGGTGCACTTGTTGTTATGATCAATAGCTTAGTTATATTTGGATTTGAAAAATCATTAAATATGAGTAGTACAGTAGTTTCAACACTCATAGTCATTTCAGCAACTGTCGTATCACTCATGGTGCTCTTTAGAATCTCAACCCCATTTAATAAGATGAGAAAAACACTATTCTTTATTATGATCACGTTCTTCTTTGTAGCAATCATATTCCTTCCATTCTGGTTCGATTTTGCACCATTTACCACACTGGAAGCTAGTGCATTGGCACCATTATCAATGCCTCAAATCTTATTACTCATTGTTTTAGCCCAAGCAGCGTTCCCACTGATGTATATTCTATCTAATCTATATGGATGGATTAAGACATTTGTTCGAACCATCTTGAATAAGCTTGCTGATATGCAATAATTAAAAAGGGCGTGCAGCGCCCTTTTATTAAGTCTTTTTATCAAAAAATTTTCCGATTTTTTATATGGACTTTTATAGAATAAACCTGGAGGGATAAATCATGATAATTTATGGAAAAAATGTTATAAAGGAAGCTATTTTTGCAAATAGACCCATTTATAAAGTGATGGTAGATGATAAGATTTCTGACGGTCATTTCTTAAGTTTTTTAAGAGACAAAGGCATCGAATTTCGTCGTGTATCTAAAGGAGAACTCAACAATCTTACACAAAATGCTGTGCATCAAGGTGTTGTAGCTGATGCCAAAGATTATGAAACCTATGAACTTGAAGATATTATTGATACAGAAAAAATTCAAAGATTCATCATTCTTGACAGTATTGAAGATCCTCATAATTTAGGTGCGATCATGCGTACAGCTGAAGCTGTTCAATTTGATGGCATTATCTTAAGTAGAAGAAGTCAGGTTCAGCTCACAGCAACTGTCGCTAAAGTATCTTCTGGAGCTATTGAACATGTTCCTGTGATTTTGGTTGCTAATATCAATCAAGCCATATTAAAACTCAAAGAAAAAAATATTTGGGTGATTGGAACAGATGGAGCAACAGAAAAATCATATCTTGATATGCCACTTGATTTATCGATAGCGATAGTTATGGGTAATGAGGGTGAGGGCATTAGACCTTTGATTAAACAAAACTGCGATCTTCTTGTCAAGATTCCGATGTATGGGAAGATCAACTCACTTAATGTGAGCGTCGCGGCAGCCTTAATGATGTACGCAACACTCAAATAATATGCGTTATGTGATGAATGATTATGAACTGGTTTATCTTATCCAAAACGAGCAGGATGACATTGCGATGGCATTCATGTTTAAAAAGTATCATAAATTCATCTGGAAACAAGTTCATCTACTTAATGTTGATCCTAAAGAGCACGATGATTTGCATCAAGAAGGTGTTCTAATGCTTCATAAGGCACTTCAAACCTTTGATGAAACGAAAAATAAGAGCTTTACCCGTTATTTTGAACTGATTTTGAGAAGACAGTTATATAAAGCAAAAAACAATATACCTAATTATTATTTGTACGAGCATACTGATTTTTGTAAAGGTGTAACCTATTTAGAAGAAGAACCTATCGAAATCATATGCAATTCCTTACTTGAGCAACAGATTCATCAACTATATTTTCTAGAAAGAAGATCAGTTGCTGAGATTATAAGACAGACAGAATATTCAAAAAAACAAATCTATAACACCATTTTTAGAATCAAAGAAAAATATAAAAATATGTTATAATATATTAGATAGTTGACTAAGTCATTTTTAAGTGTTAAAATACACTTGCGAATGACCACAGAAGGTGGTTTTTTAATGCGCGAGAAAATTATATTAGTATGTTCGGAATGCTTAAGTAGAAATTATAATACAACCAAGAATAAACAGACACAAAAAGAACGCATTGAGACAAGTAAATTTTGTCCTAAGTGCAACAAGCATACGATTCATAAGGAAAGTAAATAGGAGGCTATTATGGCAATCAAACAAAAACCAGTAGAACAAAAAAGCAAATTACTAGAAGTTTTGACAACTGAATATAAATGGGAGAACTTACTTCTTGGTATTTTAGCTACCTTATCAGGTGCTTTAGCAATGATGATCATCAGCGGAAGCACATTATTGCAAATTAATGAAAACTTCCCAATCTTAGGACAAGGCAATAATGGTATCATATTTGCTTGGGTTCTATTTGCTATATCAGTATTTGGATTAATTCTTGTTGTTTATCCATTCTTCTTACCTGCAATCCCAGAATTAAAGAAGATTTCATGGCCATCATGGCCTAAGTTTTTGGATCATGGTGTTCGCGTTTTGATCTTCTTATTCATCTTGACTGGTATGCTACTGCTTTATGATATACTCATCATTCGCTTACTTGGTGGTATTCTATGAGTCAAGCTGTTAGATGGTATATTATTCAAACCTATTCAGGTTATGAAAATGCCGTCAAAGTTGACTTAGAACGACGTGTTGAAAGTATGGGAATGTCTGATTTTATTTTTAGAATCATAGTCCCTGAAGAAACCGTCATTGAGAAAAAAGCTGACGGTAAAGAAAAAGAAAAAATCAAACAACTCTTTCCAGGGTATGTTTTCGTAGAAATGATGGTTACTGACGAATCATGGTTCGTTGTAAGAAATACACCAAGAGTTACAGGCTTCTTAGGTTCATCAGGTGGAGGAACAAAACCAGTTCCACTTGCTCCAGATGAAATCAATCAGATTTTACTTAAGATTGGTGTTATCAGTAAACCAACATTTGATCATTTACTAGGTAAACAAGTAGAAGTTATCGATGGTACTTGGTTAGGTCTTAAGGGTGAAGTTGTCCATGTTGATAACGACCAAGAAAAATTGGTTGTCGACCTCGATTTATTCGGCCGCGCGACACCTACAGAATTTGATGCAAATCAGGTTAAAGAACTTTAAAAAGCGGTCTTCCGCTTTTTTTTTGATAATATACACATAAATCTTACAAATCTTACAAAATTATTAATAAATACTTATAATTTGGACAATATTTTGACTCTTTGTAAGCGCTTTGGTAAAATCTAATCAACAATAGACTGAAAGAAGCGTATATGAAATAATGAAAAAACAACTATTAGATCACTTGAAAAATTATATAAAAACGAGCAATGGTAATTTAGATACTCTGAGCAATCTTCTTGTAGCGTTGCAAAATGATATGCAATTAAGTTATTTAGGCATATCTTTTTTTGGCGACAGTCAGCAACCAAACTATAGCAATATTGCTTTGGATTTTCAAGGAAAAATAGCAAATTATCTAATGTCTGATCAATACAGCGATTTATTGAATATCATATCATTAGATGATCACATCATCCTTATACGCAATTCAAATCATTATTTGTTAATGAATGAAGAAGAATATGAACAAATGGATCATGACATTGCTGAGTTTATAATTTATGAACTATCAAATTTAGTTGATGTAATTATTCTAAAGCAAAAATTAGACAAACAAATTCAGGAAACAAACCTACGACAAAGGATTTTAGATCAAATGCCCGAAATGATAGCCATTAAAGATGTTAACAACAAGTTTATATTTGTTAATAAGGCGGCTGACAATGCATTTAGGTATGAATTTGATACGGTTGCAGGTAAGTATGTCGATGAAATATATCCACAATCAGAAGTTGAAAAAATTTATGCATTGGATCAAAAAGTATATGATGCACAACATCCTATAAAAACTGACATTGAAATGCTAATATCTTTAGGATTTATTCATGCAGAAACAGATAGAAGAGTTTTTAAAGATGAAAATCAAAATACCATAGGTATATTGACAGTCAATAGAGATATCACTCAAAGAAAAATAATGGAAGATGAATTAAAAAATTCACTTCAATTTCAAAATGAACTGCTGGCTATCGCACAACAATTTATCAATGTAGATGAGGATAAGGTTGAAGAAGCAATTGAAAATGCACTCGGAAAATCCGGAAGTTTTATTTTTGCAGATCGAGCATATGTTTTCGATTACAATTTGGATAAACAGATTATGATTAACACACATGAGTGGTGTTCCGAAGGTACGGAACCATCGATACATCTACTTCAAGATGTGCCTATTGCAGATTTTATGGAAGATTGGTATAAACCACACCTAGAAGGTAAGGAAATCTATGTTCCTTTTGTCGATGAATTGGATCACGATTCGAATTTATATGCTATTTTAAACATGCAAGAAATCAAATCTTTACTAACGATTCCACTATTTTATAATAAGACTCTCTTTGGATTTATCGGATTTGATGCAACTAAGAAAAATAGAGAATGGTCAATTCACGAAAGAAGATTACTAAACATTTTGGCAGAACTTATCGTTAATCTAAAACGAAATCAACTAAAGAATATAGAACTGCAGAACGCAAAAATGGTTGCAGAACAAGCAAACAAATCAAAAGCTATATTTTTAGCTAACATGAGTCACGAACTTAGGACACCTATTTCCGGTATCTACAGTTCAATCAGTTTATTACAAGAGACAAAAATTGATTCTGAGCAATTAGAATATATTGAAATAGCAAAAATATCGATAGAATCTCTTGCAGTAATTATTAATGATATATTAGATTTAACCAAGATAGAACATGGAAATTTCGCTCTGGAATATTCTTACTTCAATTTGGAAAATGAAATTTATCAAATCTATAAAATGCAAGAAAGTGCAATTATTCAAAAAGAATTGATTTTTGACTTTGATTTTGATTACAAAATCAATCACATGGTATTTTTTGATCGCCTTCGTCTTAGACAAATCATACTAAATTTGATTAGTAATGCCTTGAAATTCACTGAAAAAGGGATGATTCAGTTGTCAGTTAAAATCATTGATGAAACAGATAATTCTTTTCTTCTAGAATTTTCGGTACTAGATACAGGAATTGGTATTCAAAAAGATATTATTGATCATATCACTGATCAATTTGTTCAAGGAGATTTAGCTACAACTAAAAATTATTCTGGTACTGGTTTAGGATTGGCAATCGTTAATGGCATTTTAGACCATTATGGCAGTCAGATTGAAATTGAATCCGAATTAGGATTTGGATCGAAATTTAAGTTTGTTCTGAATATGCAAAAAGGTGTACTTCTAAAACATAAACTGATAACAATGAAAGGTAAAAAGGTACTATGCCTAGCAAATCCAGATTCATTTTTAATCAAGAAACAAAGTTTTTTTGATGAATTTGGAATAAAATTATATTTTAACTACTTGGATGATGCACTATTTAGTGGTAATATTCATTATGACTATATCCTCATCCATGTTTCTAATAAAAAAATCGATAAATCCATGATTCGTGATATTGCGAACAAATATGTTACAAAAGATACCGAAATGATATTAGTTAATACGTCTGGGGATATGTTTCATAACAATGAATTATTAGAAATGAAAATAGATTACTTGTTTACTTTTCCTACCACAAGAGAGAAATTCATTCAAGTTATATCTTCTAAGAAAACCATTCAATATAATAGAGAATTTTGCCAGATTGATTCAAAAACAAAAAATTATTGTCTTAAGGATTTAAACCTACTTGTTGTCGATGAAAATAAAATTAATAGTCAAGCTATTGAAGCTATATTGAACAAAAGGGAAATTCGTGTTGTTCTTGCTAGTTCTGGGTATGAGGCGATTGAGGCAATCAAAAACCAACACTTTGATATCGTTTTAATGGATATCCAAATGCCCGGTATGGATGGGTATACAGCAACAAAAAAGATTAGAGATTTAGGTTATACAATGGACGATTTAGTTATTATTTCTATGTCTGCAACAAATCTTAGTCTCACACATGAAGAAATACTTAGAATTGGAATTAATGACTCAGTACCAAAACCATTTAAAGTTGATCAATTGTTAGATAAAATAAGGAAATATGCAAAAAAAGATACTAAAAATAATCTTACTATCTTGAGTGTCCCTGAAAAATTAAAGCCATTCAACGAAGTGTTATTCATGACTGTTTTTGATAAAAAACCAGATTTAGGATTTAAAATCATGCAAGGATTTAAAGAGGATTATTCGTCTGATATTACAAAAATTGAAATATCATTTAATCAAAACAACGTTGAGAAACTCATTAGTGATGCACATTATTTCAAAGGTTCTGCGTCTTATGTGGGGGCAGAAAGAGTAGCTTGGATTTGTGAGAAAATAATTGAGCATTGCAAGAAAAACAAAATGTCAGAACTAAGACAGTTGGTTTATTCAATTACTGATGAAATTGAATTATGGAAGACAGATGCAAATATATGGATCTCGAGGGAAGAGAATGTCTAAAATATTAGTCGTTGAAGATAATCGCTTAAGCAGAATGATCATTACTGAGCAGCTTAAAGATATGCATCTTGAATATTTCGAAGCTGAGAATGGAAAAGAAGCATTGCAATTATGGAAAACACATTATCCTGAAATTGTTATTACAGATTTAACGATGCCTGAGATGGATGGAGATTCATTGATTAATGAAATTCGTAAAAGAGAAACAACACAGTACACATATATTATTGTTTTAACCTCTAACGAAGAAGAAACATATCTAAAAAAGAGTTTTGACACAGGAGCTGATGATTACTTAGTTAAACCTCTAAAAGGATCGGAATTAATATACCGATTAAAAGCAGCAGAAAGAGTTATCGAATATACGGAAAAAAAATCGATCATCTACGCACTTGCTCAACTAACGGATGCAAGAGATCACGATACTGGAAAACATATCGACAGAATTGGCGAATATGTTGTATGCATAGCAAAACACTTGCAAAACAATAATAAATACAAAGAACTTATAACAACACAATTTATATCTCAACTAGAACTTTCAAGTGCACTTCATGATATTGGAAAAGTTGGAATTAGTGATGCATTATTGAAGAGTAAGGATAAGTATACAGATAAACAAAAAAAAGAAATGGAGCAACATACGATTATTGGTGCTAAAATCATAGAGAATATCCAACAGAAGTATCCTCAAATCATATTTTTGAAGATGGCAAAAGAAATTGCACAATCTCATCACGAGAAATTTGATGGTAGTGGGTATCCTAATAAACTTCAAGGTGAGCAAATTCCTTTAGCATCCAGAATAGTTGCTTTAGCAGACGTTTTTGATGCTCTTGTAAGCGAGAGACCTTATAAATCAAAATTTAGTTTTTCTAAAGCAAAAGATATTATATTAGAGTTATCAGGTAGTCATTTCGATCCTATAATTGTAAATGCATTTATAGAAAATCAAGATAAGTTTCAAGAAATAATGACACGCTTTGACTAAAGTTTATAGTAAAGTAGGGGAAATATGGGCATAAAAATATTGGTTGTAGAAGATAATAAGCAACTTAATCAATTATTTTCACAAGTTTTAAGTGACGAAGGATACCAAGTTCTTTCTGTATACACAGGCATAGAAGCTTTAAGAACATTTAGAAATCAACTCTTCAACTTAATTATTTTAGACTTGATGTTACCAGACATAGATGGGGAAAATATCATTAGAAACATTAGAGAAACCAGGACTGTTCCAATTCTTGTTATATCTTCTAAAAATAGGGATTCTGATAAAGTGATTAATTTAAATCTTGGGGCTGATGATTATTTAGTCAAGCCATTTTCTCTTGCCGAATTAGCGGCAAGAGTAAAATCTGTTTTAAGAAGATCAAACACTTTACCTGAAAATTATAGTATTGTATTTAAGTTTGGGAATTTAACTGTTGACATCATTAACAAACACATTGAGAAAAATGGAGAACTTGTTAGTCTAACCAAAATTCAAAGTAAAATCATTGAGCTTCTTGTTTTATATAAGGATAATGTTGTCTCTAAAGAAGAGATTGCAGCATCCGTTTGGAATAAAGAAAACATAGATATTGATAATCTCATCAATGTGAATATAAGGCGCATTAGAGAAAAAATTGAAGATTATCCTAACCGCCCCAAAATTCTAGTAACTGTATGGGGTATGGGATATAAAATGGTGTCTTAATTCATAAACATAAGTGCTTAGATATTTTTTAATTTATTCACTTTGGAATATTTAGATAATTTTAGTTGTTTATTTAATTTAAATATGCTACAATCTCACATCATAGCAATATGATATAAACTGTTCATTCGAGGAAAAAAGCGCATAGGAAAGCGTGTTAGAAGTAAGCTCATTTTAATCTTAATTTTAATCAATGCTTTGTTAACCACAGGCTTGTCTTTTGCCTATTGGGCGAGTTCAGTTACAGGGACTTCGGCTCAAGGGACACCAATTGTCTCAATAGGTGACTGGGGAATACCAATATTTACAGCTCAAGAATTTTACGATTTTGCGACCAAAACAAACAGTGTAGCTACAGATAGTTACTACATTGCCAATGATATTGATTTTACAGGCTTCACATGGGTTTACAATGCATCTAATAGTACGCTCACCTTTAGAGGAACACTCAATGGAAACAACAAAACACTCTCAAATTTAACCATCACAAATTCTAGCACTTCATATCTTTATACAGGCATTTTTGCAAGAATGAATGGTGGAACAGTATATGACTTAACTTTAGACAATGTAAATACAGTTGCATCACTCACTGGTACATCACAAAGATCAGGTATAATTGCTGGTAATGTTAGTGGTGGAACGAATACTTTAAGCAATATTAAACTCATCAATTGTGGCTCACAAGGTAATAGCACAAATGGGGTTGGTGGATTAGTTGGTAACGTTCAGACTTCCACAACAATTCTAAACATATATCAAATTAAGGCGATTAACCTTAAAGTTTTTAACAAGAGTGCTTATGTTGGAGGGCTTGTGGGTAGAATCAGTACATCAGGAGCAAGAGTTAACATGTATGATATTGATTTTGAAGGTCAGGTTTACGCATATTCAACCACTGGGTATTCAGGTGGGCTCATTGGGTATGTACCATCTGGTTCTTATTTCACATTGAATAGAGCAATTATTGAAGTTAACTTTCAAAATACATTGGTAACGAATGCCACCTACTACTTAAAATATTCTAATCGTTATTTAGGAGGAATTATTGGGTATAATGCTGCTGCAAGTGCTAATGTGAATATTTCAGATGTCTTTATGACAGGTAGTCTATTTAATCAAACAAGCACATATAGAACCGCAGTTGGAACAATTTCTGGTAGAGATGCCACACAGGCTACACATACAAATACGTATCATGCTTACGTCGCATATAGATCAAGTACAGGAACAGTAAGTTATACACAAACAGGGCAAACCGGAGAAATGGCTACAGTTGTCAGTGCAACATCGATGCCCGATAATACTTGGTGGAATACGTTTGAAATACAATTTTCAGCTGCCAATAATTACTGGCTACAAGATGGAACAGGTAGACTGTATCTACCTTCATAGATGTTATTTTGTGCTAAAAAAACAATATAATTACTCAAAACTAAAGAAACGTATAAACCTCGGAATCCAAACTCGAGGTTTTTTATTGAATTTAAAAAGGTTCAAAAAATGTAAAAACTAAAGCATATTAAGTGATAAGAAAACTGATTAATGCTATAATTATTTACGAATATGGAGGTATTAAATTATGAAAATAGAAATCTGGTCAGATTTTGCTTGTCCATTTTGTTACATTGGTAAAAAAAGATTTGAACAAGCACTTAATGAATTCAAACACAAAGATCAAGTAGAAGTCATCTACAAAGCTTATCAGCTGAATCCAAATGCACCAAAAGTGATGGAAGGCACGGCTTATGAAAGTTTTGCTAAAGGGCACGGGACAACACCAGAACTTGCTAAACAAAAATTTGAAATGTTTCAAGAAAATGCAAAAACAGTAGGGTTAGAATATCGTTATGATATGATTCAAATGACCAATACATTTGATGCACATCGTCTAGCAAAATGGGCAAACAAATTTGGTCAAGAAGACTTGTTAACCAATCGTTTGATGAAAGCTTATTTCACAGACGGATTAAATATTGCCGATCTAAAAACACTCGAAGAATTAGCGCTTGAAATAGGATTGGATCAAGCAGAAGCACACACTGTTTTAGCATCTAATCAATATAAAGATCAAGTAGTTGCAGAGCAGCAAGAATCAAGACAATTAGGTGTTCAAGGTGTTCCATTCTTCGTTCTTAACCGTAAATATGGTATTTCAGGAGCACAACAAAAAGAATATTTCACTCAAGCATTAAATCAAATATGGCAAGAAGAAAAACCACTTAATACGCTAGATGGCGCAAGTGAAGACGCATCATGTGATGACCACGGTGAATGCGGATTTTAATTAAATCAAGAATACTCCACCAAAGGAGTATTTTTTTATGATAAAATGAATATATATAAAAAACGGAGGACTTATAATGAAGACATTAGGGAACATTATTTGGTTTATCTTTGGAGGTGCGATTGCAGCTCTTTTATGGCTTATTCTAGGCGTTTTGCTATCCATTACCATCATTGGGATACCTTTTGGCACACAATGCTTTAAATTCGCTAAATTGGTCTTATTTCCATTTGGGAAAGATGTCAAAACGAACTTTGACAAGCACCCAATTATCAATATTATATGGGTTATTTTATTTGGATGGGAAATGGCGCTTGGCTACTTAATGATTGCTGCTGCATTTGCTGTAACCATCATTGGAATTCCTTTTGCTATTCAATGGGTTAAACTCTCAATTCTCGCTTTAATTCCTTTTGGCTCAAAAATAAGATAGAATACAAAGTTTTATGTTGACAAAGCATACCCTTAATGATAGAATAATATCGCGTGTGAAAGCACACCATAGTGGAAGATTGAAATCATACCACATACTTATGTAAAGAAGGAGGTTGTGTCTCATGGCAAAAAAAGT
>JAIPGC010000043.1 GCA_021736335.1 Acholeplasmataceae bacterium
CTCTTGATTAATTTTTGAATAAATTTTTGAATTTACTCCAATTTGAATCCTTTTCTTTTGTTTCTAATTTAGACAATTGTTCATAAAGTCTTTTTTCTGCAGATGACGGATTCTTAGGTACAACAATTTGGATAACAACGTGTTGATCTCCCTTACGTTTTGATCGAACATTTGCTACACCTTTTTCTCGCATTCTGAGTATAGTTCCATGCTCAATACCTGAAGGAATCTTAAGATCCACATCACCGTAAATGGTAGGAATTTCCACTGTAGCACCTAAAACAGCTTGTGTGATCGTAATTGGAACTTCGAGTATGATATCATCATCGCGACGTTGGAAAACCTTATGTGGTCTGACTCTAAAAGTGAGATACAAATCTCCTTGTGAACCACCTTTAGTGCCTCCATTACCGTAACCAGCTACTTTTAAAGACATATTATTATCTACACCAGCTGGAATATTGACATCAACAGTCTTAGTTTGCTTGACGCGACCTTTACCATTACATGTTGGGCAACGTTTTTTAATAATTTTTCCTGCTCCACCACATTTTGGACATGCCTGTTGAGTACGCATCGAGCCAAACATTGTTCTTTGCTCAACATTAATAACACCATCACCATGACAGCGATCACAGACTTCTATATCCTTAGAGGATTCAGCACCAGATCCATGGCATACATGACATTCATCATCAATTTCAACAGTAATGGTCTTCTTAGTACCTAAAACTGCTTCCATAAAGTCAATCGTGACAGATCTTTCAAGATCATCACCACGTTGTGGACCACGATTAGTCTGTCTTTGGGACTTTTGTCCTCCTCCGAAGAATTGGCTAAATATATCACCAAAGCCACCCATGTCACCAAAACCACCAAACCCTTGACCAGCATTACCAAAAGGACTTCCAGAATGACCATACTGATCATAGGTTGCTCTCTTTTGAGCGTCTCCTATGTGATCATATGCTTCTTGAACTTCTTTAAATTTTGCTTCTGCATCTTTTTCAGAAGATACATCAGGATGGTATTTTTTAGCAAGTGTTCGATATGCTTTTTTAATTTCATCATCACTAGCATTTTTTGCGACACCTAGTACGTCGTAGTAATCTCTTTTATCTGCCATAACATCAACTCCATAGTTTAAAGTAGGACAAAAGTCCTACTCTTTTATTTTGTAAAGATAATAGTTCTACTGATGTAGAGCAATCATCTCTATTATTTTTCTTCAAACTCTGCATCTACAGTATTTGATTTTTCTGTTGCATCTTGATCATCTTGTGGGTGTTCTGCTTGATGCTTTTCTTGTGCCTTCTGATAAGCTTTGACAGCGATATCTTGTGCATCTTTTTCAAGTGCTTCTTTTCTAGACTTGATCAGATCAATGTCTGTACCATTCAAAGCTTCTTCGAGTTCTTTAATTTGATCTTGGAGTTTTAATTTTGTAGCTTCGTCAACTTCTTCTTTCAAATCAGTAATCGCTTTATTTGTTTGGAAAATCAAACTTGATGCTTCATTTCTCAAATCAGCTTCTTCACGTTTCTTCTTGTCAGATTCAGCTTGTTCTTCAGCTTCTTTAACCATACGTTCAATGTCTGCCTTAGAAAGTGATCCGCTACCAGATATGGTAATCTTTTGTTCCTTATTTGTTCCTAAATCTTTCGCTTTTACACTAACGATACCATTAGCATCTATATCAAATGAAACTTCAATTTGTGGGACACCACGAGGTGCTGCAGGAATATTTCCTAATTGGAAACGACCTAAAGTCTTGTTATCTGAAGCCATTGATCTTTCACCTTGAAGTACATGTATGTCTACTGCAGGTTGGTTGTCAGCTGCTGTTGAAAATACTTGTGATTTAGATGTTGGAATGGTTGTATTTCTTTCAATTAATTTAGTGAAAACTCCACCAAGAGTTTCAATACCTAATGAAAGAGGTGTTACGTCTAATAATAAGACATCCTTGACATCACCAGCTAGTACTCCACCTTGAATTGCAGCACCCATTGCCACTACTTCATCAGGGTTAACGCTCTTGTTAGGCTCTTTGTGTAATTCGCGTTTAACCATTTCTTGAACTGATGGTGTTCTTGTAGATCCACCAACAAGTAAGACTTGGTCAATATCTTTATGAGTCATTTTCGCATCTGATAAAGCGCGACGTACTGGTCCAACACATCTTTCAACTAAACCAGCAGTTAGCTCATCAAACTTAGCACGTGTAAGTACCTTTTCTAAGTGAAGAGGACCAGCAACGCCCATTGTAATAAATGGTAAGGAAATCGTTGATGAAGTGACACCACTTAATTCCTTCTTAGCTTTTTCAGCTGCATCCTTAAGTCTTTGAACAGCCATTTTATCTAATGATAAATCAACGCCATTTTCTTTCTTGAAATCATCAACAAGATATTTAACGATGAGATCATCATAATCATCTCCACCAAGTTTATTATCTCCTGCTGTAGATATAACTTCAAATGTTCCATCTGCTAATCTTAAAATGGATACGTCAAATGTTCCGCCACCTAAGTCAAATACAAGAACTGTTTGTTCTTTTTCCATCTTGTCAATACCATATGCTAGAGCTGCTGCAGTTGGTTCATTGATAATACGTTTTACATCTAAACCAGCAATTTTACCAGCATCTTTAGTTGCTTGACGTTGTGCATCGTTAAAATATGCAGGAACTGTAATAACTGCTTGTGTCACAGTAGCACCTAAATAATCTTCTGCTGTCTTCTTCAAGTTTTGAAGAATCATTGCTGAGATTTCTTGTGGTGTGTATTTTTTGCCTTGGATGTCAACACGGTAATTTGCATCACCCATATGACGTTTGATTGAACTTACTGTGTTTGGATTTGTGATTGCCTGTCTCTTAGCAACATCACCAACACTAATTTCTTCACCTTTAAAGGAAACGACAGATGGCGTAGTTCTTCCACCCTCTGCATTTGCGATGACTTTTACGTCTCCGCCTTCCATTACTGAAACAACTGAATTTGTTGTTCCTAAGTCAATACCAATAATTTTATTTGTCTTTGCCATTTTCCTCACTCCATTCGTTAACTTTAACCATGGCTGGTCTAAGTATTTGTTCTTTATATGTATATCCTTTGAGTACGACTTCTAAGTTGATACCATTGGGTTGATCGGGATTACTAATCTTTTCGATTGCATGATGTAATTTAGGATCAAATGGTTTGTTTAAAGCATCAATTTCTTTTAAGCCATCTTGTTCAAATATTGAGTAAAACTGATCATTAATCATCTTGAATCCAATTAAATAATTTTTTAATACATCATTGTCTGTTTTCATATTAACAGCCATGTTCAATTGTTCTAGTGGATTCAGGATATCTGCAATCAAATTCTTTGATGCATATTTACGATCATTGATACGCTCTTGGTTCATTCTTTTCTTGAAATTCTCTAGTTCTGCTGCATTTCTTAATAATTTGTCTTTGTAATTCTTTATTTCAGCTTCTAGTTGCTCAATCTGTTCTTTGTGTTTATTTTTTCTTTCTTTTTTATGAGCATGTGTGTCATCTTCGATGAGTAGTTCTTCTTCATGCTCAATTAGATCTTCTTTTTTGTCTTCCATAGTCATCTTCCTTTACTTTTTATAGAGTTTTCCTACATTACTTGCAATATATTCCACTAAAGGAATGACCTTGCTGTATTCCATACGTGTCGGCCCAACAACTGCAATCGTGCCATGTTCACTGTCACTGATGCGATACGGGACTGATATAACTGTGCAATTTTCCATAGGAATCAAATGAAAATCGCTGCCAAACCTGATGCTCAAACCTTCATGATCACCGATTAATTTAACAAGTTCTCTTCTATCTAGCATTTCAACAAAGTTTTTGATATGCATCACATTATGAAATTCTGGTTGATCGAATACATTGGTCACACCAGATAAATAGAAATTTTCTTCAGCAAATTTCGCAAATGCATGAATAAATGAATTCAAGAGCTGTGTTTGATAGTCAACAAATGATGCAATTTCCTTTTTAGCAAATGATTGTTGCAGGATTTGAATCGCTTCATCAATATAACGATTTTTAAGCAAATCATCCAAAGTCTTTATGATATCCTTTAAGTCATTAATATTCATATCATCTGGTATAGTTATATTTTGATGTTGGACATGCCCTTGATCAGTTACGATAAGCACAACAGCTTCTTGCTCATTAAGTGGGATAAAATCAATTTTCTTAATCGTGTTTTGATTGCTACTTGGTCCAACAGCAAGTGCTGTGTAATTCGTAAGTTCACTCAGTAAATGAATAGCTTCTTCCACTGCATGTTCTTTAGCTATTTTGTTTTTTCTAAATATCTCATCAATCAAAGGAAATGAATCTACAACATCTTGATTACGTGTAACCAGATGTTCGACATAGTAACGATAACCTTGTTCTGATGGAACTCTGCCACTTGAAGTATGTGTTTTTTCTAGGTATCCTAGTTCTTCGAGTTGTGCCATATCATATCTTAATGTTGCACTAGAAAATTTAAGATATGGCATCTGCGTCAGTGTTTTAGATCCTACAGGTTGTGCGTCTCTTACAAACGCCTCAATGATTGCCTTTAGGATTAATTTTTGTCTACTGGTGATCATTCCTACACCTCATTTAGCACTCGTTTTGGTTTTGTGCCAACTATATTGTATTATAATTTTTTGGCACTGTCAAGGATTATGTGCTATTTTCTACAAATAAAAAAAAAGACACTATGTGTCTTTATTTTGAACTTTGCTTTAACCATTTCACATAAAAGGGATTGTTCTTTTGTTCATAGCGCATTGTAGAAGACTCATCATGCCCTGGGTATATCTTGACATTGCCAGGTAAAGTTCCTAAAAATAGAACACTTTTCCTAAGTTCTGGTAGAGATCCAGAATAGAGATCATGTCTGCCAACACTACCTTTGAATAATGTGTCTCCCGTGAAAAGTTTAAAATCATAGAGAAAGCATACGCTTCCCTTTGTATGACCTGGTGTATGAATCACTTCTATAAACTGATCAGCAAATGGTAGTTTATCGTTATGTGTAATATATTTTAAATCTAAGTTTTTTCTTTTGTATGGATGCGCATGAGGTGCATATCCATTATATTGATCCTCAAAAAGAAGGTGAGCATCATCTAAATGCAAATATATAGGTGCATCAAAATCACCAATAAGATGTACATGGTCATGATGAGCATGGGTGAGTAGGATGCCTGCAAGTTTTCTTCCACTTAATGCTTGATGCATAGCCTCTAAATCATGGGAGGGATCTATTAGATAGCATGTATCGAAGCGGCACAGTAAATAACTGTGTGCATAGGTTTCGTTTTCTTTAAATTGTTGCATATTTGTTTTAAGAAAAAAAACTATTCCTAGAATAGCTTATTTCTTTTCTTTATGGATTGTAGTTTTTCTTTCACGTGGGCAATATTTTTTCATTTCCAAACGCTCTGGGTGAGCTTTTTTATTTTTGTTTGTGTAATAATTTTCTTCGCCACATTCTGTACAAACCAATTTGACTAGGTCTCTCATGATATCCCTCCAAACGTACGGTAACATTATAACAAATCGATGTTATAATATCAATCATTTTCAACTCTTTTGATTAAATTTCTCTTGCAGACAATAAAATGACCGAGTTTACGGTCATTTTACATGCTTTGCATCTAATTACCGAAGTTAAACTTCAAATATTGAATCAGTTGGACACACAGCTTCGCATAATCCACAATCAATACAAACTTCTTCATCAATAACATAGATGTCTCCCTCAGCTATGCAATCGACGGGACATTCTGATGCACATGCACCACAAGCGATACACGTATCGTTAATTCTTCTTGGCATATTTATTCCTCCGTCTGTTGTCTTTATGAATATTTTATAAAAAAAACCAGCTAAAGTAAACAACTTTTTTGAATTGTGTGATATTTACTACGTAGATCATCTATTTCAAATAAGAACCTTTCATTTAAGAATGTGATTTTAGTGTGATTTGAACCAACTTGTTTTATAATAGACCTAGGTGATAAAATGCAAAGAGAAAAGACAAGACCCATTCATGTTGGTCCCCATCAACTAGGTGGTAACAATAAAGTATTGATACAAAGTATGACAAATACATATACAAAAGATGTCGAATCAACAGTCGCACAAATCAAGAAATTAGAATCAGCTGGTTGTGACATTATTAGAGTTGCAGTATTAGATATGGTTGATGCGCAGGCACTTGGAGCAATCAAATCTCAAATTTCAATTCCTTTGGTTGCAGATATTCATTTTGATTATCGTCTCGCACTTGAGGCAATTAATCAAGGTGTTGATAAGATTAGATTAAATCCAGGTAATATACCCAAAAGAGAGCATGTCGCTTTAGTCGTCGAGGCTTGCAAAGCAAAAAACATTCCTATTCGTATTGGTGTTAACTCTGGATCACTTCCTAATAGAATGGTTCCAACACCAGAAAACATGGTTGAAACTGCTAAGCATCATATAGAAATATTAGAATCATTAGATTTTTATGATATAGCCATTTCACTTAAAGCAACCGATATGAATTTAATGATTGCAGCCAACCGCTTAGCAGCAAAAACATTTCCTTATCCTCTCCATTTAGGTGTCACAGAAGCTGGAACAGCATTTAGTGGGGCTATTAAATCAGCAATGGGTATTGGTATACTTCTTTCTGAAGGTATCGGCAATACGATTCGTGTATCACTGACTGATAATCCCGTTTTAGAAATCCAAGCTGCTAAAGAAATTTTAAAAAATCTAGGTTTAAAAGATAAAGTTCCTAATCTTATATCATGTCCTACTTGTGGTAGAATTCAATATGACATGATTGATATCGCTAAAAAAATAGAGGCTTACTTGCTTACAATAAATAAGACAATCAATGTAGCGATTATGGGATGTGCGGTTAATGGACCAGGAGAGGCAACTCATGCTGATATAGGTATTGCTGGTGGTAAAGGTGAAGCAATCTTATTTAGAAGAGGTAAAATCATTAAAAAGATTAAAGAATCAGAAGTCTATGATGTTTTAATTGAAGAGATCAATAATTTTGATGATACAAAAATTGAAAGCGAACAGGTTTAATGTTCGCTTTATTTTTTTTATTCTGTTGTGAAAAGTGAAATTTCATAATCACAAATATCTTCATAAAATTCTTTTTCATGGGACACTAAGATCAGTGTTCCTTGATACTCAAGTAGGGCATCCTTGAGGGCTTCCTTTGCATGAATATCTAAATGATTTGTAGGTTCATCCAAGATGAGGACATTACCTTTTTGGTGTCTCAATAAAGCTAGTCTTACTTTTGTTTGTTCCCCACCTGATAAGGTTGTAACATCTCGATTAGCCATATCAAAATCAATACCATGATTCCCTAGAAGTGACATCACTTCTTTTTTTGTAAAGTGTGGATATTTGTTGTGCACAACCTGAAAAGGTGTCAACCCAACATCAAACTGACTATCTTGTTCAAAATAAGCAATCTTTGCTGTATCAATCCACCTATAATCCCCACCCATTTTAGGTACTATATCCAAAACAGTCTTGATGAATGTAGACTTACCAATCCCATTTTTTCCTGTTATAGCCACTTTTTCTTGTTTCATGATTGTTATGCTTAGTGGCTCTAATAAAGGCTCTAAATAGCCAATTTCAAGCATATCAGTGACAAGTACATCTCTTCCGGTTGTCGAAGACAATGGAAAATGAAAGTGATAGGTTTTACTATGGGTAGGCTTGACTACTCTTTCAATCTTTGTCAGCATCTTACGTCTGCTTTGTGCTCTCTTAGTTGTTTTAGCACGAGTGATATTTTTTTGTATAAATTCTTCAGTCTTTTGAATAAATTTTTGTTGAGCAACATATGCTTTTTCTTGTTGTTGTACACGTAATTCTTTCTCACTTAAATAAAAATCATAGTTTCCTTTATATCTAGTAATCAGTCCATTTTCTAATGCAAAAACTGTGGTTGCGATATCTCTTAGAAATTCTTCATGGTGAGATACAACAATATATGCTTTTGGATAGGCAATTAGGAATTTGGTCAACCAATCGATGTGCTTGACATCTAAAAAGTTTGTTGGTTCATCAAGGAGTAAAACATCAGATTCTTCAAGTAATAATTTGCCTAAAATGATTTTAGCACGCATGCCACCTGAAAGATGTTTAATTGGAACCTCAAGTAAATCCATAGACAATCCAAGGCCGTGAATGATATTTCCAATCTTGGATTTGAAGCTATAAAAATCAGATTCAATTAAAAAATCACCAATATCTGATGCACGATTAAGAATCCGATCATGTTCTTTTTCAGGAGCATGAGCAAGACTCTCGTAGAGATGTTCCATCTCTTTTTCTTTCTCAAATAAAGGTAGGAAAACTTCATATAGATAATTTTTAACTAGTAATTTTGGATCGATTTTAGCGTATTGATCAAGATATCCTATTTTTTTATTAGGCATCCAATCAATACGACCTTCATCTGGTTTGAATTGTTTTTCTAATAATTTAAGTAATGTGGTTTTTCCGGTTCCATTAGGTCCTACTAAGACGGCATGCTCACCCTCAAAAAGGCGCATCGACGCCTTTTGATATAGGTTTTCACCACTATAGCTAAATGTTATATTTTCTACATCTAAAATGCTCATTTGGGTAAATCGAAGCTAAGTGGCATCTGTTCATCTGCCACGTAGATCCACTGCTCCTCTACAAATTGTTCGCCTTTTACAATCGTCTCAACAGGTTGTTTCATATATTTTGCCTGGCAAGTGGCTAAAATATCATGATGCTCATCACAAAGATAGCCTTCACCCTCAAATATAAGACGTCTATTGCTCGTTATCCATCCAACTGCTTTTAATTCCTGATCCAATGGCACAGGCTTTAAATATTTGATGGTCAAATCAACAGTTACTCCCCAAAAATCTGGTTCTATAATGGATAATGAGCGACCAATAGTTTCATCAAGCAAAGCGACGATAATGCCACCATGCATCCTTTGAGGATAGCTTTGATGAATATCTTGTCCTTTGAATACACCTAAAAGTCTGTTTGTTTCTAATTCATAAAACTGCGTATGCAATCCAGCATGATTAGAGATACCGCATACGAAACACATTTCTGAATTGTTTTGTTTTTTTATGACCTTATAAATCATATCAAATCTAATCCTAGATGCATGTATAAAACAAAGATGCTTCCAATAAAAGTCACAATAAAGAAGAATATAACTAAAGCACGATATATTTTTGTAAAAATATTTGTGTGTTTGTTGGTTAAGAAAAAACCGATAGAACATGGTGTAAACAATACCAACAATGCTTTATTGATTTCATACTTACTTCTTAAGACAAAATATAATCTCATACCAAATAAAGTCAAAGTTCCTCCAATGAGTGAGAGCCAAAAAGCATATACAAAAATCATGATCATTAAACTAAACATGCTTTCTACCTCCTACAAAAAGATAAACCAGAGCAGCAACAGGAAGTATAAAGAATAGGAACGAACTCGTGAAAAATAACCCGAGAATTGCCCAAAAATATGAAGATAATAAAACCAATACGCGATCTTTAGTTTTCATATTATCTTACCTCGCTTCCAAGGATCACCCTTGTTGATAAAACACCTAATGCACTGACTTCAATATGTCTACCACCCTTTTCAAGTGTTCCATATCCATTGAATCCAGTGGCACGTCCATAGACAAGCATGATATCATCTTCAGTCATAATATAAAAATCATTTTTATGGTCATGTCCTACGAAAACAGCTTTTGAAAGTCCATAGGTAACCATAGCGTCATAAAATCCTGTATCAATACCTTGAGCATAAACCATTTTCTCTTCAAAGATACCGACATATTGATCAGCATCAAGGATCTTATCTAGGATATACTGTCTAAGTGGTATATGCATGAAGACAACAGAATCCATTGTATCAGCTTGAATGAAATCTTCATACCAAGACACTTGAGCATCAGATAGAAATCCATATTCGCCTTCTTCTTCTGTATAAATCTCTCTTTCATTCTTTGAATCTAAGAAATATGCGTTATAAAAGACTTGATCATTTTTAGTAAATTCTATTTTAAAATTCCCATATCCACCATCTGTTAATTCAGGACCTACCTTGAAATATAAATATTCGGTATTCTTGATTCTCGAGATAAATTCAGAATAATCATTGAAATCTGTTTCATGGTTTCCAAAAACAAATGTCCAAGGTATTTCTAAAGACTCCATGTAGTTTAGGATTTTGGTAAATAGAATTGGAGCGATAGGAGACATCGTTAAATCACCTGTGATGACAATGAGATCGTATTGATCAGCTTGAGCCATATCTCCAATAAGCTTAAGTGTTTGATTATCATAATCATCAATACCATAAGCTAAATGCAAATCAGTGACCTGTAGAATCTTCAACTCATCACCCTTCATTTCTATCTGAAAAGGTGTATTGTCAGTGTATTCTATTTCATAGGTTGAACAACCTGATAATGTTAGAAGTGATAAAACTAAAACTATCATGAATATCGCTTTTTTCATAATATTCCTTCTTTCAATACATCATTGAGTTCGATATCTCTAATAACATGCATGTCATAAAAATAATCAGTTGGTTTAACAAATACCATTTCATTTTCATTGATGAATCTTTTGATAACCTGTATCGTTGGGTAAACAACAATAATCTTGGGCAGATTCGAAGCTAGAAAAACCGACTGATCTAGAATTCTCGATGTTCCCATATTGATAATTTCCCATTTCGTTCTACTATTGATGACTAATTCACCACGACTTGCTACATAACAGAATAAAACCTGATAATCTCTCTTTTTGGTTTTAAACATGATTTTTTTTCCTTCTTGATGAATTTCACCATACTGACTCAAAATGGCTGTTGTCTCACTTTTGACTCTTTCAAGCTTTTGTTTATCCAATATAATGAATATGATATAAATGGCTAAACCTAATGCAACAACTGCACTTACTATTTCTAATATCATTCTTCTATCCATTCCTTTGATACAGATTTTAAATGTTTGTTTTCAAATGTGCAATGAAAATGATATCTTTTTTCCTCATTCAAAATGGTTGGTAAAAAATAAGGGATGTTATGAGAAACACCATAATTTTCAAAATCATTAATCCATTCAATTTTCTTCCAATCTAATATACCTTCTCGAACTTTTCTAGGTGTTTCATAAACATAATCTTTAGGGATCTCAATTAAAAATAGATGAAGACCATTTCCCAGAGCAGCAAAATCATTCCAGGTCAATATACCTTTATCCTTGATCTGATGATGTTCAACAATGATGTTCGTTTCTTCGGCAATTTCTCTGATGATGCATGTCAATGCAGATTCATCGGCATCAATTTTACCACCTACGCCATTCCACGACCCTTTCCAGGGACTTTTTTCGCGGTTGACCATAAGTATCTCATCATTTCTTTTAATAAAGCCTAAGGTGTATTTATGCATGTTTTTTCCTCTTCCAAATAGTTCTATAATAAATTATAACATGGAAAAGAATGGTGAAAACAAAAAAGGATGAAATCATCCCTTTATTTTTTTGAGAACAAAACTTTTAATAAAAATGAAGAAAATAGAGATGACTGCAATCGCTGGTACCAAAATTAAACCTACAAATTTCATAACTTCAACAATGCCATTTTCAGCAACATTCATGAATCCATATGGATAAAATCCAGTGCTTGGCCCTGTGATGATGAAAAATAAGAAATAGATTAATGGGAAAACCAGTGAAATCCAGAATTGTTTCAGCTTAATGGCATCATCGATACAAGTTAAATAAAACAAGACATATATGATAGGTGTCAATGTGTGAGTTAGATGAGATTGAAAGGCAAGTGGTGGTGTCGCTAACATGACATGATAGATGACACCAGTCATTGTAATGTTGACTAAAGTTATGACAGCTAAATACTTGAACCACTTTTTATCATGTCTATTGATGAATACTAAAAATACCGTTACAAAAACAAATAAATTAGATAAATTTGTAAAATAGCGCAAATCAGTTAATCCATACTCAAATAAGGACCATAAAAATCCCCATGCTGAAATGATTAATGCGATGAATACGATGATATTTGGAAATATATCTTTTTTATATAAGTGTTTCATTTGCAATCCTCCACTTCATTAATTATAGCAAATCAAAAAGAGTTTGTATAGAAATTGATTTTATAATATCAAATCGATTTGTCAATTTTGATCATTGAGGTATTGATTAATCAATTTTTGACTTAAAAAGAGATCCTTATTGTATAACAATAACGATGGTTAATCAATTTTTAGTTTTTTAACTATTTTTGTTTGTTTTTAAGAAAACCTATGCTATAATAAAAAATGCACGAAGAAACATGCCTCCTTAGCTCAGC
>JAIPGC010000044.1 GCA_021736335.1 Acholeplasmataceae bacterium
CAGGTAAATAAATGTATAGAATGTGGACTATGTTCATTTGTATGTCCATCTAAGATTCATTTGACAGAGTATATGCGTTTAGGCAAACGCTACGCTAGTAAATAGGAGGGTAAAATATGCAAGCAATCAAACAAACGAGCCCTTATGTTCGTAAGCTAGTAAGTACCAAACGCATGATGATTGATGTGCTCATCGCACTCATCCCGGTGGTTGTATTCTCCATATATCGCTTTGGTTGGAATTCAGTCATCCGTTTAGTTGTATCATTAGTCATTATGATTGGTTTAGAAGCACTTATCATAGGTATGACAGCTAAACCAAAGAAAACAGATACAACATTCAAAGAAAAACTAAAAACAAAATATAGCGCATATACAATTAACAATATAACCGCACCAGCAGTAAGTGCTGTTATATTTGCAATGCTTATGCCTCCTAAACTGCCTATTTATGCAGTTGCTGTAGGTGCAATTTTTGCTATTGTAGTCGTTAAGATGATGTTTGGCGGATTAGGTGGCAATATCTTTAATATTGCTGCTGCTGGACGTCGATTCATATCACTTGCATTAACGGGTATGTTTGCTGGAGTTTACGTAGGTGTTGATGCAATTGCTGGAGCAACACCTTTGTCAGCATTGAAGAACGGTATGCAACTTCCTGCATTATTAAATAGTTACCCAATTTCTGACCTCATTATGGGTAACATTCCCGGAACTATGGGTGAAATCAATGCGATTGCAATTTTAATAGGCCTTGCATACTTATTAATAAGAAGAACTGCGGATTATAGACTTGTTGTATCCACTGCAAGTACTTTCTTAATTTTAATGACTTTAATCGGTCTTAAGGTTTACCCTGATCAGTGGTTTGAATTTGTATTATATAATTTGTTTTCAGGTGGTTTACTATTTGGTGTTACCTTTATGGTTACCGATCCAGTAACTGCCCCAGTCACTAGACCAGGTCGTTGGCTATATGGATTATTGATTGGTTCCTTAATTGTATTAATTAGAACATTTGGAGCATATGCAGAAGGTGTAGCAGCTGGACTGTTATTTGCTAATATGTTTGTTCCACTCATTGATTATCCTAAATGGTCAACAAATAAAATTAGACCAAGATTCTTAATAGGTTATGCAGTCATATTGGTTATTATGTGTCTTATTGTTTACTTTGGCGCAGGAGGTGTTGTTCTATGAGAAAATTATTTGAAAAACCACTTTTCCATTACACACTCGTTTTAGCTATGGTTTCTTTGGTATGTGGATTTGCTATTGGAGGAGTTAATGCAATTACTCAACCTATTATCGAAAATAATATTATCGAAGCTACCAATGAAGCATATAGAAGTGTGTTACCAGGGTATGCTAGTTCGAGTGAATTGAGCATAAGCGGAGATCCCAAATCAATTCAAAATAAACTTGAAGTTAAAGATGCATCAGACCAAAAGATTGGATATATCTATAAAGCATATGGAACAAATAGATTTGGATCAATGCTTATCGTTGTAGGTATTGATAATTCAGGAATCATTACTGGAGCACAATTCATTACAATTAATCAAACTTATCAAGTAAACGGTACGAGAACGAATCTATCACTATATATAGGATCACCGATTACAGATCTAATACCTAATGGAGACATTATTACAGGCGCAACTTTCAGTTTGGTTTTAGCCCAAGCGCTACTCGCTGATATTGCTACTGCACATGAAAACACACAAATCAATTTAAATCATTCATTAGATTTTAATTCTTCAATATGGCAATGTGAGGTGACCATTCGATGACAGAGACAAAAAAAGTACCAGTTAAAAAAGCTGTTGAAGAATTCAAAGAACCATCGCTTTGGGAAATATTCACAAAAGGAATTTTAAAGGAAAACGGATTGTTTGTCATGGTATTAGGAATGTGTCCTGCACTTGCTGTTACAGCAACATTTGAAGGTGCATTCGGCATGAGTGTACTTGTTGTAATCGTTTTGACATTAACGAATGTTACGATATCTGCAATTAGAAAACTTATTCCAAATACCGTGCGTATTCCTGTATATGTCATTATCATTGCGACAGAAGTAACAATTCTAAAGATGCTAGTTAGCGCGTTTGCACCAGCTCTAGATAAAGAGTTAGGTATCTTCATTGCACTTATAACAGTTAACTGTATCATTTTAGGAAGAGCAGAATCATTTGCTTCCAAAAATAATGTTGTACGCTCAGCACTTGATGGACTAGGTGTTGCTCTAGGGTTTGGTCTTGCTCTATCAATGATTGGACTTGTGAGAGAATTTTTGGGAACAGGTATGCTTATTTTAGGCAAAACGTTACCTCTTGGATTTGAGTACACAATATTTCAAAATGCAGGTTTGGATAAATATGCATTTTCAATCTTAGTGCAACCCCCAGGAGCATTTCTTGTGATTGGGTTCCTACTTGCCGGTATTACGGCCTTCAGTCAAAGAAAGGGGGCTAAGAAATAATGAGTTTATTAGCTATATTAATTTCTGCAATGTTGATCAATAACATTGTATTGATGCAGTTTTTAGGATTATGTTCATTCTTCGGGGTCTCAACCAAGATGAAGTCTGTTGTTGGTATGGGTTTAGCTGTTATTGTTGTTACTTTGTTAGCTGCAGCCATAACCTATCCTTTATACAAATATGTATTAATTCCTTTAAATATTCAATACATTAATACAATTGCCTTTATTTTAGTTATTGCATCCCTCGTTCAATTAACAGAACTTATCATTAAGAAATTTAGTGAAAGTTTGTATAAGGCATTAGGTGTTTATTTACCATTAATCGCAAGCAATTGTGCTGTATTAGGTGTTGCATTAACAAATGTTGCTACACCAAACACCTACATTGAAGCTCTAACATTTGCATTAGGATCAGGATTGGGTTATGCTTTAATTATCATAACATTTACTGCAATGCGCATGAGATTAGATGCTGTTGCTGTACCTAAAGCACTTAAGGGAATGCCTATTGCTTTAATCACAGCAGGTCTTATGGCGTTAGCGTTTATGGGATTGGCAGGTATTATCTAATGCAAATACTTATTATTATGGGTGTTGTAGGCGTAGTCATTCTACTTTATGTGGGAACAATGTATTTAAATGATCATGTTAAGATTCCTGAAAGTTGTAAAGAAGCTTATCTAGAAGCCCAAACATGTGAATCATGTAGTACTTCCGGTGGTTCAAAGAGTTGTAATTTTAAGGACACTCTTGAATTTTTAAAGGAGGTTAAATTATAATGCCGATATTTTACCCTTTAATCGTTTTAGGACTTTTAGGTGCTTTGATGGGTGTTATTCTTTCTCTTGCAAACAAGTATTTAAAAGTTATTGAAGATCCTCGGATTGATGATATTGAGGCCTTGCTACCTAACTATAACTGTGGGGCATGTGGTACTCCAGGTTGTCGGGCATTTGCCGTAGCTGTTTTAAAAGGTGAAGTCGAAAACTTGAAAAAATGCAAACCAGGCAAGGTTGATAAGCATTTTAATCCGATTATGGAATACTTAAAAGACCATCCAAATCCAGATGGAACATATAATAATATAAAGATTTAGGACATCGCAATGTCCTTTTCTTTATTTGTGTTATGTTATAATAAATTAAACACAAATCTTTGAGGTGTCTAGATGAAAAAACTATTTTCGCTTTTATTTATTGTTGTGAGTATTTTAATATTATCTGCGTGTACTAAACCCGGTAGTATGTTTTCTATCAGTTTTTTTGACTATATGGATACATTTATCAGTATTAATGTTTATGCTGAAGATCAGAGTCAAGCTGATGAATATAAAGTAGTTATTGAAGATATCTACAGTATGTACCATGAATTAACAACAAATTATGAACCACTTAAAACTGATTCTACATTTCTTGAAAATATATATTCAATCAATAGAAAAAACAATCAAGTGATTGAAATCGATTTTGAATTATACGAGCTAATCCAGAAGGCGGAAGAAATCAAAGTATTAACCGATGGTTATTTTGACATTTCCGTAGGAGAGGTTGTCAATATTTGGAAAAACCTTATTTTAGATGAAACTAGTGGATACTTGTTTGAAGAAATACCAGAATCAATCTTTCTATCAGCTATGAGTCAAATTAATCTCATTCAATTTGAAGAAGATGTTGTTGAATTAACAGAAAACAATGGTCGTTATTATGTTCAAGTGAAAAGCACACACGCACAACTAGATTTAGGTGCTATTTCAAAGGGATATGCTACACAAAAAGTATTTGAATATCTACAAGAGTTAGATATGGAGTATTTTTCCATTAGTGCTGGTAGTAGTTCAATTGCTATTGGTAAAAATATGAATCGTGATGGAGGCATTTTCAATGTCTCATTAGCCAATCCAATCAAAACAGGAGCCAACGATAGAACATACGGTATGATTTACGTGAAAGACATCGGAATAACAACTAGCGGAAATTACGAACAATATGCACTATATCAAGGGTTAAGATATCACCATATTGTGTCACCAAAAACCAAACTACCTATGCAATATTATCATACGATCACAGTTCTAGGTGATGATTTAGGATTGTTAGATGCAATTTCTACAGCAATGTTCTCGATGCCTCCAGAAGTTTTAGAACAATGGTTGTCATTGCATCGTGAAGCAATGAATTTAGAGGTTATTCAATTTAATTATGATGGGACAATACTTACACATATGACGACAACTGTTTTTGAGGAGAATGTCGCATGAAATTAAATTTGAGTGTAAAAAACAAAAGAGACTTCTTGTTGGTTACGCTTCTATTCACTATTCTAGGTGGAATATATATTCTATTTAGACTCTTTGCTTTTCAAGGTGAAGCTTCAATAGCAAATGTATATTATGGCAATTCCAATGATCCTATTGTGTCAATAGATTTTGTGAATTACAGGGTGATTAGACACTATGATCAAAATGTTCCTAATACCTATGATCAAGGATATCCAATCATTGATGAAGCAAATCAGACGATTACCTTATTAGGTGATTATGAAATCAATGGAACAAGGCAAATTGTAGTCATTCAGTACAACTTTGGTGCAAAGAGCGTGCAAATTATTCAAGAGCAAAGTCCTAATAAAATATGCAGCAGAGAAGGCGTGTCGACGGCATGGCCACTCATCTGTCTTCCTAATAGAATTCGCGTTGAATTTGAAACAAATGCGGAGGACTTTACGATATGATCCATTCAGCTAAGCTCCGTAAGATGACCTTATTAGCCAATTTCATGGCTATTGCTATAGTTCTAAATATTATTGAAGCAGCAATTCCTATCATTCCAGTACCTGGAGCAAAATTGGGGTTTGCTAATATCATCACACTAATTATTCTATATGTTTACTCGTTTAAAGATAGTTTGATTATTACGTTATTAAGAGTTATTTTAGTAGCAATCTTGAGTGGAAGATTATTGGGAGTAACTTTTTATATGAGTTTCAGCGGGGCTATATTTGCTACCTTAGCTATGGGATTCTTTAAGCATTTAAACTATTTCGGTTTTGTAGGCGTCAGTACTTTAGGATCGATATTCCATGCAATTGGACAAATTGCCGCTGGTATCTTTGTTATTGGCAGTGCCGCTGTGATTGCATATTTACCAATTATGCTATTCTTGAGTATTCCCGCAGGGGCATTAACAGGAATCATAGCTCAAAGGTTTTACACCATTTGGCAATCATGGCATAATGAGATTTCTTGAATTAAATGAAATATAAAAGATTACACTTGATAAATCAAAATATGAATGATATAATAACTACGCAAAACTTACTATGACCTATGGTTATGGCGGAAGGAGAAAAGAAAATGAAATCAGGAATTCACCCAAAATATAATGTAACAAAAGTAAAATGTTCAACATGCGGGCACGAGTTTGAAGTCGGATCTACAGCTAACAACATTCGTATTGATACTTGTTCAAATTGTCATCCATTTTATACAGGACAACAAACTTTCATTCAAGCAGCTGGACGCGTTGAAAAATTCAATAAGCGCTATGGTCTTAACGAAAAGAATCAAGACAACAAATAACGTGATTACTCATCACGTTTTTTATTAAGAAAATGATAAAAAAGGGGATTTTATTATGTATCACACTTACAAAAATGGATTTATAGAAGTTGTTTGTGGGCCAATGTTTGCAGGTAAAACTGAGGAACTCATAAGAAGAATCAAGCGACTCGAGTATGCCAAACAAAATGTTTTGGTTTTTAAGCCTCAAATTGATACAAGATATGATGCAACTGAAGAAATCGTATCGCACAATCTAAGTAAAAAACCATCCATTATCATTGACAAGAGTATTGAGATTTATAATCACATCAAGCCTGAAACGGATGCAGTTGTTATTGATGAAGTACAATTTTTTGATAATGATATCATTGAAATTGCAGAAACACTTGCTGATCGTGGTATTCGAGTTATCGTTGGTGGATTAGATAGTGATTTTAGAGGTGAACCCTTTGGTCCTATGCCACAGTTATTAGCTAGAGCAGAATTTGTAACAAAATTAACTGCTATCTGTGTGAAAAGCGGATTGCCAGCAACAAGAACTCAACGCATCATTAATGGGAAACCTGCACATTATAGTGATCCAATCATATTAGTAGGAGCCAATGAATCTTATGAACCAAGATCAAGACATTATCATGAAGTCCCAGGAAAACCAAAAAAAATATAAATACATGAGAGCCGCTCTCAAAGAAGCAAAAAAGGCAGAGTTAATAGATGAAGTTCCTGTTGGAGCGGTTGTAGTCTATAATGATCAAATTATTGCTAGAGCGCATAACAAAAGAGAGAAAGATCAAGCATTTCATGCACATGCAGAGTTTTTGGCTATGATGAAAGCAGCAAAAAAAATTGGTAGTTGGAGATTGGAAGATTGTGATGTCTATGTTACAATGGAACCGTGCCCAATGTGTGCTGGCGCAATGATTCAATCTCGGATTAAATCGGTTTATTATGGGGTTGATGATATAAAAGCTGGAGCAGCTATAAGCATCATCAATTTGTTCGAGCTCCCATTTAACCACAAAATTCATGTTGAATCAGGTATATTAGCAGAAGAAAGTCAAAAAATGCTAAAAGATTTCTTTAAGAGACTACGTGAAAAATAATTGAAATTCCTCATCAAGCATCATCATTCAATAGTAACTTGTGAACCTGGTCAGGTCTTGATTGAAGCAGCCATAAGCATTTCTACTATGTGGATGATGATGCTTGATGGGGATTTTTATTCATCTCATGATTTTACATAATCATTTAGAAAATAAATGGTTGATGTTATAATAAAAACTATGGAGGATATAACAATGAAATTAAACCCAAAAATATACAAACAATTAACAGCAGAACCTTTTGAGACTCAAGATGTAGATGGTAAAATCATCGAGTTTCATTATATGAATGATACACCATTTTTATTTCAATACGCATCAAAAGGTAGATTTGCAGTTTGGACATCAGATGGTCAAAACTACAAGGTTTTGATTGAAAAAACTTATCACGAAGCATTGCGTGATTTTTACCAATTTGACGTGAATAAGATTTGGTTGAATTTTTTAGAAAGAGTAGGCGGTATTAGCAGTAAGATCAATCGCTTATTCATTATCCCAACGATGTTTATTTATGTCGTAGTCGCTACATTGGCCTACTTCTATTTTCAAGAGCTAACACTTCAAATCTTATTGGGAATGATTGTCTTAGTTGTTATCAGCAACATATTTCAAAGCAGATTAGTAAATAAAAAAGTAAAAGCTGAAAATGTTGCAGCTCAAGATAAAATTCGCGCACTTATTGGTACTGATAAATTTGATGATTTAGTCAAAGCACAAGAAGAACATTATCAAGCCTACTTTAAATTTGAAGAGGATCCAATCGTTGATGAATCAACACAAGATGCGCTTCAAGATGAAAATCAAGTTATAGATAGTGACGAAGAAGGCGGTAAAAATGGAACAGAAAGCAATTAATGCAATCAGATTTCTTGGCGTTGACGCAATTAACAAAGCTAATAGCGGACATCCAGGAATAGTGCTTGGGTCTGCACCAATGGCATTTAAGTTATTTACAGAACATCTCAATATCGATATAAAAAATCCAAAATGGATGAATCGTGATCGTTTTATTTTATCGGCAGGTCATGGATCAATGCTACTCTATGCACTTTATCATTTATCTGGATTTTCAATTAGCATAGATGATTTAAAAGACTTCAGACAACCAGGTAAAACACCAGGTCATCCAGAATATGGTCATACAGTTGCTGTTGAAACAACAAGTGGTCCATTAGGACAAGGAATCTCAAATGCAGTTGGTATGGCATTGGCTGAAACACATTTGTCTGCTAGATTTAATAAAGAGAATTTTCCTATAGTTGATCATTATACCTATGTTTTATGTGGAGATGGGGATCTTCAAGAGGGTGTTGCCTTAGAATCAATCAGTCTTGCTGGCCACTTAGGATTAGGCAAACTCATTGTTTTATTCGATTCAAATGATATTCAACTTGATGGCAAGGTATCGAATACTTATAGTGAAAACCACAAACCTAAATTTGAATCCATGGGATGGCAGTATATTAGAGTATCCGATGGAAACGATCTCAATCAAATCAACAAAGCAATTAAGAAAGCAAAAGCTGAATCAAGTAAGCCAACATTGATAGAAGTAAAGACAACAATAGGATTTGGGACTAGTTTAGCAGGGACAAGTAAAGTTCACGGGGCACCTATTGGAGAGGCTGAAGCTAAAGTCTTAAGAAAGAACCTTGATTGGCCTTATGAACCGTTTTTTATTCCACAAGAAGTCTATGCTCTATATCGGAAAAAGGTTGCTCTAAGAGGACAAAGAGCTTCGAAAAAATGGAAATTACTCTTAGCAGAATATAGTAAAACTTATCCAAATGAATTTGCATTATATGAATCATTTGTTAAAAATGAAATTCATGTTAATGTAGAGGATTTTCAATCTGAAATTAGTGCGTCTAATGATGCCACAAGAAATTCAAGTGGAAAAATACTTAATAAGTTATCTGCTCAAAATTTAAATCTAATTGGTGGATCTGCTGATTTAACTGCATCAACTAAAGCTAAAGGTGCTGATGGAGATTTTAGCAAGGAAAACAGATTAGGAAGAAATATTAATTTTGGTGTTAGAGAACACGCGATGGGAGCTATTGTTAATGGCATGGTTTTACATGGCGGGTTAAAAGTTTTTAGTGGAGCGTTCTTTGTATTCAGCGATTACATGAAACCAGCAATTCGACTTGCTGCTATCATGAATATTCCATCCATTTTTGTTTTTTCACATGATTCAATAGCTGTTGGAGAAGATGGACCTACACATCAACCTATTGAACAACTTGTTGGACTTAGAGCAATTCCAAATTTAAATGTGATTAGACCAGCTGATGCAAATGAAACTTTAGCTGCATGGAAGATAGCCATTGAATCAAAAAATACACCTACTGTTATTATCTTGACACGTCAGAACGTTGTCAAACAAAATATGACATCTTATGAAGGTTTAATCAAAGGTGCATATGTTGTTTCATCAGAAAAAAATAAGTTGGATGGCATTCTATTATCTTCAGGATCTGAAGTTGGATTAGCAATTGAAGTTCAATCTATTTTGAGAGAACAAGGAAAAGATGTTCGTGTTGTAAGCATGCCTTCAAGTTTCTTATTTGAAAAGCAAACACTCAAATATCAGAAAGAAATATTACCTAGAAGTGCAAAAATTTTAGCAATAGAAATGGCAAGCAGCTTATCGTGGTACAAATATACTTCCCACGTTTTTGGTATAGATAAATTTGGTATCAGTGCACCATTAGATCAAGCACTTGAACTTTATGGATTTACGAAAGAAAATATTGCAGATTACTTTCTAAAAATACTATCGTAAAAAGATGTGACATATATGATTTATGACGGAATTATTGTTGGTGGTGGACATGCAGGAGTTGAAGCTGCTTTAGCCATGGCAAGAATGAACAAGAATACATTACTCGTAACAGGCAACCTGAGCAAGGTTGCTTCTTTACCATGTAACCCGTCAATTGGTGGTCCAGCCAAAGGTGTCGTCGTAAGAGAAATTGATGCACTTGGTGGACAAATGGCTAAAAGTGCTGACAAAGGACAAATACAAATCAAAATGCTTAACGCTTCAAAAGGACCAGCAGTTAGAGCACTGCGTGCTCAAATTGACAAATTAAAATATCCTAGAATTATGCTTGAAGTCCTTCAAAACACAACAAACCTTACTTTAAAAGAAGCACTTGTTGAAAAAATGATTGTCGAGAATCAAACAGTTAAGGGAATTGTTTTAGATAATGGCGAATTAATTTATGGAAAGACTGTTATTTTGACAACTGGAACCTATTTGAATAGCAATACACTCATCGGTGATGAAAAAAAATTAAGTGGACCTAGTGGAGAACCTACAACATTTGGTATAAGCAAACAGCTCAAAGAGTTAGGGTTTGATGTGGTTAGATTGAAGACTGGCACGCCACCTAGAATTGCTATTCATAGTGTTGACTTTGAAAAAATGGTTCCACAATACGGAGATGTTGAGCCTCATACATTTAGTTTTGATGACATATATTATGAGGATAATCCTCAAAGATTATGTTACCTAACTCATACATCGCTAGTTACTCATGGAATTATAAACATGAATTTGGTAAAATCAGCCATGTATAGTGGTATCGTTGAAGGTGTGGGGCCAAGATATTGCCCTTCTATCGAAGATAAGGTTGTAAGATTTCATGATAAGGATAGACATCAGATATTTATTGAACCAGAAAGTATTGAATTAGATGAGCTTTATGTGCAAGGATTATCAACCAGTTTTCCAAGGGATATTCAAGAAAAAATACTTAAAACAATTCCTGGATTAGAAAATGTACGTGTTGTTAGATATGCATATGCTATCGAATATGATGCAATTAATCCTATCCAGTTATACCCATCACTTGAAACAAAGAGAATTAAAAATCTTTTCTGTGCTGGACAAATTAATGGAACCAGTGGTTATGAAGAAGCTGCTTGTCAAGGACTTATGGCCGGTATCAACGCTGCACTTGGCTTATCAAATCAAAAGCCTTTGATTTTACATCGCAATGAAGCTTATATAGGCGTTCTAATTGATGACTTAGTGACCAAAGGTACTGTTGAGCCATATAGATTATTAACATCAAGAGCTGAGCATCGTCTTTTATTAAGACACGATAATGCTGAATTGCGCTTGCGTGAATATGGTTATCAAGTGGGTTTAGTTGATGAAAAAACATACAGAAAATTCATAGATAAAAAAGAAGAATTTGACAAATTATATGAAGAGGCAAAACAATTTAGAGTGATGCCTAATCAAAGTAACAACAATTATCTTGCTAGTAGAAATTCATCACCAATATTCGAAGCTGTGTTATTATCAGATTTACTTAAAAGACCGGAAATAGATAAGAACGATGTCATATATTTCACAAATAAAACATATGATGATGATGCACTTGAGCAATTAGAGATTAAAATAAAATATGAAGGTTATATTCAAAAAGCCATTAGAGAAGCGGATAAAATGCTCCGACTTGAAGATAAGATCATACCCAATTCAATTGACTATTCAGTGATTAAAAATATTTCTTCAGAAAGCAGAGAAAAGCTGATAAAAATTAGACCACTGACTCTTGGCCAAGCATCAAGAATATCAGGAGTCAATCCAGCTGATATTTCTGTTTTACTTGTATATCTTGAATCAGGTAGTGTTAACCATGAAATTTAAAGAAGATATATCAAAGGAATTGAATATAGAAATAACTGAAGAACAGGCAACACAATTTGAGACATATTATCAGTTCTTAATTGAATATAATGAAATAACAAATCTGACTCGAATTACTGAGAAAGAAGAAGTGTATTATAAGCATTTTTATGATTCTTTGACATTGGTAAAATCTATCAATTTCAATGAAATCGAGTCTATATGTGACATGGGATCGGGAGCAGGGTTTCCATCAATCCCTCTAAAAATAATATACCCACATCTTCAAGTAACCATTGTAGATTCACTCAATAAAAGAATCATCTTTTTAAATAAACTCGTTGATAAATTAGGGCTTGTTGATATAAAATTGATTCATAATCGTGTTGAAGTGTTTGCTCTTGATAATCAGATGGAATTTGATTTGGTTACTGCTAGAGCACTTGGCAACCTCTCCTTGATTTTAGAGATGGGTATACCAATGACCAAAATAGGTGGGAAATTTATTGC
>JAIPGC010000045.1 GCA_021736335.1 Acholeplasmataceae bacterium
TGTTTTCTAGTATAATAAATATAGGTGATGAAATTGGAAATCAAGCTTCAGGAAATTAAAGGCGTAGGGCCAAGTATTTTATATACTTTAAGAAATAATCATATCTGGTCAACCTATGACCTTATTTTAAAATACCCAAAAGCCTATGAAGATTTCACAATCACATCTTTAGATAAAGCACAACATAAAGATACCATTACTGTTCAAGCGATCATAACATCAGAGCTTATCATGCAACGTTACTCCAAAAGAGAGCGTGTCATCTTTAATGCAAAAGTATTTGATCAGATCATTGAGATCATTGTCTTCGGTAGAGGATATCTCATGAAACAACTCAAGGTCAATGATCATATTGTTGTCAAAGGTGTTTATCATTTATACCGAAAACAAATCGTTGCTGCATCGATTATGATGCTTGATAAAAAGGTTCCTATCAAACCTATTTATGGGATTGAAGGTATACACGATCGAACGCTATCAACGATTGTGCAAACGATATTGAGTGAAAATAAAGTCTCGATATACGAAACGATACCAAAACAGTTTATCGATATGTATCATCTCCTCCCACGAGAAGAAGCATACAAAAAATTACATCTTCCTCAATCGATTGATGATATTCATCAAGCGGAAAGAAGATTTAAATATGAGGAGGCTTTTTATCTTCAGCTCAAGTTGATGTCTATGCAAGTAACTCATGCTCAAAGACTACCAAAACCATATGACTTAAATAAAGTGAAAGCCTTGATTAATGAGTTGCCTTACACGTTAACACAAGATCAAAAAGATGCTGTTAATGATATATTTAGAGACTTTAAAAAGCCTTATGCAAGTTATCGTTTGATTCAAGGAGACGTGGGATCCGGAAAAACACTAGTGACCTTAATTGCAATTTATGCGGCAATCACAGCAGGTGAACAGGTTTCTTTTATGGCTCCTACTGAATTGTTAGCTAACCAACATTATCAATATTTTTCCACACATCTTAAATCATGTAAAATCGCCTTATTAAGCGGTAAGACAAAAAAGAAAGATGAACTTAAGGCATCTATCAAAAATCATGAATATGATCTTGTTATTGGCACACATGCTTTAATTGAAGATGATGTAGAATTTAAAAATCTTGGACTTGTCATTATTGATGAGCAACATAAGTTCGGTGTTCATACTCGAGATGAGCTCATTGCCAAAGCACATGCTAAAGATGTTTTGTATCTAACAGCAACACCTATTCCAAGAACACTTGCTATGATTGCTTTTGGTGAATCACATGTAAGTATCATCAAAGAGAAACCTAAAGATAGAATACCTATTGATACACTCTATATTCAAAAGGATAAACTAGGTGAACTTTATACATCTATTGATACTGCTATTGAAAGAAAAGAACATGTATTCTTAGTAGTACCAGCAATAGATTCAGATAAAGTAGAAGATAATATCAATACGGTCTATGAAAAAATATATGCGAGATTCTCATGTCCTATTTTTGTCTTACATGGAAAACTTCCAAACGATGAAAAAGAAAGAATGATGGAAAACTTTGTCTATACGCCCGGAAGCATACTGCTTGCTACAACCATGATCGAAGTTGGCATTGATATCCCTACAGCAACCTTGATAGCCATATATTCAGCTGAACACTTTGGGTTAAGTCAACTCCATCAGCTCCGAGGTCGTGTTGGTAGAGGAACACTCAAAAGTGTATGCTATTTAATCTCTGACAAAGAAGATATCGAAAGATTAGAAATGTTATCAAAAATAGATGATGGGTTTAAATTATCTGAATATGATCTTATGGCAAGAGGGCCAGGAGATTTCCTTGGTGTTGAGCAAAGTGGATATCTCAAATTTAATTTTCTTGATTTATTAACTGATTATCCAATTTTAATTGAAGCACAAAAAAATGTACTATCACTCTTATCAAAACCTGATTTTAAAACTAATTCAGCATATAAATATTTAAATAAATATATTGCTGATTCCTTGAAAATATAAGAATCATTAACAATCATTGTTTTCTATGATTATTATAGGTGGTATAATATAATCAATACATTTAAGGGGGTTTACAATGAAAAGAAATGTTGTTGCTATTGTTGTCTTAGGGTCTTTTGCTTTGTTCCATCTGATTGTCCCGTCCATACTATTTAGTTTAGGTATCTACAATATATTGACGATATCCATCCTAAATTTTTTAAGTTTTGCAGCTATACCAATTTTTATGTTTTTTACGTTTTCTGATATATGGATGATTAAGGGTATTGCAATAGCAATTATGCTTGCGACAATAGGGTTCTTTATTTTAGATTTCTTTCAGTACCCACCTACGTTCTTTTTCATCCTAATAACATTGTTCTTGTTTGCAGCCGGACTAACACTCAAGCCTTCCTATTATTTTAAAACAAGAGTTGGAGTCTTCTTAGTTCTTGCTACTCTTTTATATACTTTGAAGTATACCAATTTACTATATATCGTCTTTTATATCATCTATGATTACGATGTTGCAATGGGAACCGGATGGGATCTAGGCAATATCTTCTCATTATCGATGGAAGGATTATTCTTCTTATATTTCTTATTTTTATTTTTAACCCTAGATGGTATGGTCGTTGAAAGAAATAGAACAAGCTAAGTCTTTAACTTTCTAATTCATTTTGCATAAATAAATATATGATATAATGATTTATAGCGAAAGAAGGGATCTTTATGATACGTTTAGCAGTTGATGGTATGGGTGGAGATTATGCACCAGAGCCTATGGTTATTGGTACGTTAATGGCTTTAGAAAAGTTTGATAATATCGAAATTACTCTTTTTGGTGACGAAACCAAAATGGCACCTTTTTTGAAACAACATCCTAGACTACATGTAGTTCATACTGAACATTATTTATCGATGGGTGAAAAAGATCCAATTAAGCAATATAGAACCAATAAGGAATTATCAATGTTTATGGCGATGCAACATGTCAAAGATGGCAAGTCAGATGCAGTCGTTAGTGCTGGTCCAACTCAAGCATTAGTTGTTGGTGGCCATTTTATTATCAGAAGAATGCCAAGCATGCATAGAGTTGCTATTGCTCCAATTATTCCTTCTTATGATGGAAGAGGTAGAATATTACTAGATTCAGGAGCCAATGTAGATTTTAAACCTGAGCATTTATTAGAGTTTGCTATTTATGCTACAACAATGGCTGAAAAAGTGATGAAAAGAAAGAATCCCCAAGTAGCTTTAATCAATATTGGTACAGAAGATGGAAAAGGCAGAGAATTCGATAAAGAAACATTTGCTTTACTAAAGGCTAGTAAAGATATTAATTTCTATGGAAATCTAGAACCTAAAGAAATATTCTTAACTGATGCAGATATCTTACTATCTGATGGTTTTACAGCTAATATTGTTATGAAAACCATGGAAGGTACTGCTAAAGGCTTAGGGCAAGTTCTTAAAAGAGAAATCAAATCGTCAGTATTTGCCATGATTGGTTCACTCTTCATGAAAAAAGCGTTAATTCGTTTCAAGAAATCTTTAGATGCTTCAGAAATTGGAGGAGCTCTTTTGATGGGATTTAACAGTGTTGTTGTAAAAGCACAAGGTTCATCAAAAGAAAAAGGATTCTATAATGGCATACGCCAAGCTAAAGAAATGGTCGAAGCCAATGTTATTCAAATCGTTTCTGAAGTTTTGGCAAAGAAAGAGGTACAAGGAGAATGAAAGCTTTATTAGAAAAGCTAAATCTCCCATATAAGGATGAATCACTTTATGATATGGCAAGAACACACTCGTCATATGCTTATGAAAATCAACTGGAAAAATATGAAAAGCTTGAATTTCTAGGCGATGCAGTGATTGAATTACTCATGAGCGATTATCTTTATAAAGAGGATTTAGCAGATGAAGGCGAAATGACGAAAAAAAGAGCAAAAGCTGTATGCGAAGATGCTCTGGTCATGTATGCGAATAAGATTCAACTTGCTGATTTCATAAAACTCGGTAAAGGTGAAAGTATCAAAGGGCCTAATAATGCAATGATTGCAGATGTTTTTGAAGCTCTTTTTGCTGCAATATACCTCGATTTAGGTTTAGAGGAAGCACGACGTGTTTTTGAAATTGTTGCAGTACCATATTTTCCAAAAGTTTGGAAAAATAAGGATTATAAGTCTGCACTTCAAGAATTAATTCAAAGTGGAGATAAACGTGTTATCTCATATCATACCATTAGAGAAACAGGTCCATCTCATAATCGTGAGTTTGAAGCAGCAGTAAGATTAGACACTCATATTACACTTGGTGTTGGTAGAGGAAGAACAAAAAAAGAGGCTGAACAAAACGCTGCACACGAAGCGTTAAAGAAGGGTAATTATGATATTAAAGAGAATGTATGAGGATTATGACTTATCCATTGAGCGTATTTTAATCAAGGAATACAAAAGATTAAAATTAACAATGCAAGAAATGTCAGTCTTACTTGCTCTTTTTTCCATTTATAAGAAAAGAAAGACTTTTTCTATTGCTTCTATTTCAAGAAGGGTTGAACTCAATCAAAATGAAATAGGAACAGCAGTAGAGTCTTTAATGAATAAAGGGTTTATGACTATTTTATTGGAAAGAAAAGACGACAAGCAAAGAGAAGTCTTTGAACTCGATCCAACATTCAAGAAAATTGAAGATCTATATCATCAAGATGAGTTAGATAAGCTTAAGCTATTACATGAATCATCGATTTCAGAAACTATTAAACTTTTTGAGCAAGGATTAGGTAGACCATTAAGATCTCACGAATTAGAAAATATCAGAAGATGGTATGATGATCAAAATTATGAGCATCAGCAAATCATCAGTGCCATTGAAGCAGCTAAAGATAGAATCAGCATTAAGTATGTTGAACGTCTTTTAACTCAAGTCATTCCTGAAACAATAGAAATTGATAAGGACGTTGAAAATGCCCTCGATGAAATATTTAAGAAAATTAAATGAATAAAGCCTTACATATTTTAGATGTTCTTGATGAAATGTTTCCTGATGCTCATGTTGAACTCAATCATCAAAATCATTTTGAGTTATTGATAGCAGTTGTTTTAAGTGCTCAAACAACTGATATCAGTGTAAATAAAATCACTCCATCATTGTTTGAAAAATATCCTACACCAGAACTGATGAGTAAAGCTCAAATTGAAGATGTTGAATCATTAATCAAATCAATAGGTCTTTATAGAAATAAGGCTAAAAATATCATCTTACTTTCAAAAATGATTCATGAAAAGTATAACAATCAGGTCCCAAATCAAAGAGAATTGCTTGAGGCACTTCCTGGAGTTGGAAGAAAAACAGCGAATGTTGTTTTAAGTAATGCATTTGGTATTCCAGCATTAGCAGTAGATACACATGTTGCCAGAGTTAGCATCCGTCTAGGATTAGCAAAAGAGCACGACAATGTGCTTGAAATAGAACAAAAGTTAATGGATAAAATTCCTAAGAAAAAGTGGCAAAAAACGCATCATCAATTGATATTTTTTGGAAGATATCATTGCTTAGCAAAAAACCCTAAATGCCAACAATGCCCATTATTCGATATTTGCCTTTATAAAGCGAAGAAAATCAACTAGATCACATTAAAAAACGACAAAAAATGTCGTTTTTTTTATACAGCAAAATATCTTTTTTATCGTTTTAGTAAAATTTTTTTTTGATTTTAAAAAACCTCTATAAATATAATGACCAAGACCAAAAAAAAATAGGGGGTTCATATGAACACGAACATGGTACATTTTAGAAGATTAGTCAAGAACAGAAAAGAACAAAAGCTTTATGAAGTAAAACCGATTGGATCAGCAATTAGATTTAAAAGAAAGGAGATGTGCATGACACTTGAAGAAGGATGCGAAGGTATTTGCAGTGTGTCTTATCTATCCAAACTGGAAAACAATCAAATAGAAGTAGGACATCAGTTCATTCCTTCATTGGTTGAACGTTTCAAATTAGATGAAGTCTATGATATGATTGAAGACTTTTATGATGAAGATATAAAAATCATTATTGATCATCTGACCTATGGTACCTTACCATATGAAGATATGACACATAAGTATATGGATCGTCGTGATTATCAATCACAATTGATTCGTATGGGATATTTCACGTTACTCAAGAGATATACTGAAGCAGAAAAATCATTTCGAGATTTAAAATCTTACATTCCTCATTTAAGAGATAATGATTTTTCATTATTTTTAATCCTATCAAATATTCAACTCTTTCATTTAAACCGTTTTAGTGAAGCATTCGAGTTGCTCACATTTTCACCTAAGTATGAGGATTTATCACAAAACGTCATTTTGCTGATGCTTAAATGGAGATTGCTTAATGCATTTAGAATGCATAAGATATCAGAGGTCTTCAACAGTTATCCTACTTATGTCAATATGCTCGTTGATCTAGAACACTTTGATTTACTTAAAGAAATCAGAAATGAGTATGTCCAGTTTGAAGCATATTTTCAAAATCCAAAAAATCTTAAAGAGACTTTAAGCAAAATGAATAGTCTAAATCAAAGTGATCGTGATTTTGTTATTGCCAAATCTATGTTTTTTAATCAAAAATATAAGGAAGTCATTTTATTAGCTAGACCTTATTACAAAATCTCTAGTCAGTGGCTGGTCATCTACTTAATGAGCCTAGATTATGAAAAGGAACATGAAAAGCTAACATCACTACTAGGAGCTCCTGATGAATTAACTGACTTATGCAATACATCCAAACTATTAATGACACATCTTAAACATAAATATAAAGGAGATAAAACACAGCTCCTCAATTATTTGAGAAGAGAAATCCTAGGAATTAAGCATTTAACTGATGAATATCATGTTTTAGATTATTTAATGGTTGATGCGCAAAAGCTTTTTTCTAAACATCAACACTATAAGGATGCTGTTCAAGTAACAACTCATTACTTACCCATTTTAAAATATTTAAAACAATCTGATAAAAATGATCAAAGTGATGAATAAGAGATAGAAATATCTCTTTTTTTCATCATTTTTTAATAGATATCTCAATAGAAATTGACTAAACAAAAAATTTCCTATATACTTATATAGGCTAAGGAGGGAACAACATGCGAATTATTAAACTATTCCGCTTAGCAAAGGGCTTCACAGTATTATTTGTGATTTCGGCATTTCTTACAGCCTTTCACCAATGGACTTACTCGAATGTTCCCTTGTTTACGCAGTATCTAATTAAAGCATTACTTGCACAACCCGGTATAGCAGTTGGCAATGTATCTGTAGGTGAAGTAAATTTACCTGTTTTTTTACTGAACTATTTTTCAAAAACACAAGATATTATGGAAATTGTCATGCGTATTGCTGTCTCTTTAATGGTCTTGCAGTTATTTAGATTCAGCTTAAGATTTGTAGAAATGTGGACCAAAGGCTATCTTCTAGAACGTATGGGAGAAAAAATGCGTATTCGTCTTTATGGTCACATTCAAGACTTGAACTATAAATTTCACAACAATGCAGATACAGGTGATTTGATTCAACGTGTTACAACCGATATTGAATCAACTACAGGATTTTTATCAGGCAGAATGCTTGATGTTGTCCATTTACTGGCTACATTATTCTTTGGTGCATATCAGTTGATTCTAATCAATTCGACCATGGTTTGGGTGACCCTTGCTATCGTTCCTTTTGTTGCTGCTTCATCAATCGTCTATTTCTTAAAGATTGATAAAATCTTTATGAACATTGAACAAATGGAATCAAAGATGATTACTGTCGTCCAAGAAAATCTTTCTGGTACGAGAGTTGTTAAAGCATTTGCTAATGAAGTCTTTGAGACAGAAAAAATGAATACAAAAAATCGTGAATATGCCAATGAATTGAAAAGAGCTAATAAGATTGTTGCCGTTTATTGGGGAGCAATGGATTTCATAGGAATTAATCAGTATTTAGTCATTATCGCAATCGGTGTTTATTTTGTTCAAAAAGGACAGATGGATGCTGCTGGAGTCGTTGCTTCACTTTCATTAGTTGGTATGCTCATATGGCCAGTTAGAGGACTAGGAAGAATTATCAATGATTTTGGTAAAGCACTCGTTGCATCAGATCGTATTAATGAGATATTAAGTAAACCAAGCGAATATGACGATGATGGTACATTAACACCTCAAATCAAAGGTAATATTGAGTTTAAGGATGTTTCATTTAAGTTTGATGATACCAATGAACATTTACTTAAAAAAGTAAGTTTCAAGATAGAAGAAGGACAAACAATTGCTATTGTGGGTCGTACAGGTAGCGGGAAGTCTACCATCATTAATCTTTTGCTTCGTATGTATGATTATCAAGATGGTCAAATCATTGTTGATGGTGTTTCACTTAAAGATATTAAGAAGAAACATATTCGTAGTCAAATAGGTGTTGTTTTACAAGATCCATTTTTATATTCGAAAACTGTATTTGAAAATATCGCAATAGCACATAAAAATGCAGAAAAAGACCGTGTTTATCGTGCTGCTGAAACTGCTGCACTAGAAAAAGATATTAAGACATTTAAACAAGGATATGAAACAATCGTCGGTGAAAAGGGAACAACATTATCTGGCGGACAAAAACAAAGAGTAGCAATAGCTAGAGTGTTGGTTTCAGACAAGCCTATACTTATTTTCGATGATGCACTTTCGGCTGTAGATACGAAGACCGATATGATGATCAGAGAAGCTTTATTAAATAAATCATATAGAAACACAACCATTATTATTACCCATCGTATCACAACAGCTAAAGAAGCTGATGTGATTATCGTACTTGAACAAGGTCATATTGAAGCCATTGGCACACATAATGAGCTAAGTATGAAATTAGGGTTATATCAAAAGTTGTGGAGTATTCAAGGAAAACTTGAAAAAGAATTCCAAGAGCTCGTGGAACGAGGTGAAAGCGATGCATCTTGAGGATGATAATGATATTCAGTATAAGGTACATTTAGGTACTTGGAAAAAAATAATAAGCATCGTTTTTAGATCAAAGAAAAGGATCTTCCTTTTAGCATTTTTCTCCAGTATGATTGCTGTTTTAGATGCTATCTTCCCTTTAATCAATCGGTATGCAATTGACGTATTTTTCATTGGTGGCGACTATTCAACTTGGCCATACTTTATTGCAGTCAACTTACTTGTCGCTTGTGGTTTTGGATTGTTCATATGGGGGTTTATCTATCAAGCAGGTATTATTGAAGCTGAGACCAGTTTCGAATTAAGAAGACAAGCATTCAAAAATTTGCAGACATTATCTTTTTCATATTTCGATAAGACACCTCAAGGCTGGATTATGGCGAGAATGACATCAGATGCTAGAAAGTTATCATTAATTATTTCATGGGGAATTATCGATTTTGTTTGGGCATCGTTTTCAATGTTTTTTATCATGGTGGTTTTATATATCACTTTCTTTAAATTAGCATTGATTGTAACCATCGTCTTACCTATTATGCTTGCTGTTGCATTTGTTTTTAGAAAGCTTATATTGAAACAATATCGAAATGCTAAAAAACATAATTCACAATTAACTGCACAGTATAATGAAGGATTTTTAGGAGCTAAAACGACAAAGAGCTTAAGCATTGAAGAAAGCAATTTTAATGAATTTGCTGAAACAGCACATAAGCTAAAAAGAGCAAGTGTCAAAGCAGTTATTTCATCAGCTTTATTCTCATCTGTTATTCTTGTTTTAGCATATTTTGCAGTAGCAACTACGATGGTTCGAGGTACAGTTTATGTCATGGAAATTGCGATAACAATTGGAACATTACAAATGTTTATCTCCTATACAGTGAACTTTTTCGAACCAGTTATGGCAATCTCTAGAACACTATCTGACTTCCAAAATGCCCAAGCATCAGCAGAGCGTATTGTTGGCTTGATAGAGACACAATCTGATTTAGTGGACACTAAAGAAGTTGAAGCGATTTATGGAACATTATTTCATGATATCAAGGAAAATTGGGAACCACTTGTTGGTGATGTTGAATTTAGGGATGTTACATTCTTCTATAAAGAAAATGAGCATATCTTAACCAACTTCAATTTAAAAGTTAAAGCAGGGCAAAGCATTGCACTGGTTGGTCATACAGGATCAGGTAAGACAACTCTAGTTAATTTGCTATCAAGATTTTATGAACCAAAATCAGGATCTATCTTAATTGATGGTAAGGATTATAAAGAAAGAAGTATTCATTGGTTGCATAGTAAATTAGGTTACGTGCTTCAAAGTCCTCATCTCTTTAGTACAACCGTGATGGAAAATATAAGATACGGAAGATTAGATGCGACAGATGATGAAGTCATTTATGCAGCAAAGATGGTTGGTGTTGATGATTTTGTACAAAAGCTTGACTTGAAGTATGAGACATTTGTTGGTGAAGGTGGAAATTTATTATCTGTTGGACAAAAACAATTGATTTCATTTGCTAGAGCTGTTTTAGCAAACCCAAGAATTTTAATTCTAGATGAAGCAACTTCTTCGATTGACTCTGAATCAGAGATTATCATACAAAAAGCTACTGATAAATTATTAAGTGATCGAACAAGCTTTATTGTAGCGCATAGATTATCTACGATTGTTAATTCAGATTTAATTGTCATGCTTGATATGGGTGTCATTATTGAAATGGGTTCTCATGAAGAGTTATTGGCAAAAAGAGGAGCATACTTTGAACTCTATAAAAACCAATTCATCAAGGAAAAGGTTAAAGAATTCGAAGATAGCCTATAAAAAAAGTAAAAGGATATACAATGATCTATCATAGGATAGAGGTGATTGTATGTCCTTTTTATTATGGTTAACTGGATTGTTTTCTATTTGGACGGTTCAAGTTGAATGGATCAATCGAATTTTGGATGTCCCTTTGTACGATAATATTCAAAATTATAAAGAGATACCTGAAGCTAATCTTTACATTGACGGTGTTTTGGTAATTGATTCTCTCATGTACTATGAAAGAGATGCAGTTGACCACACTTTTTTTTCAGTGATAACTACAAGTCATGTAAGAACATATACCATGAGATATCGTGTCTATTTTCCATCTTACAATATCATTCATACACAAGATATTATCTTTAATATTGTAGATTTGGTTCCACCTGTTATTGAACATGTGGGACAATTTCGAATACCACTTGGGAACTCAATGCCTGATCTTGAAATTGGGTTTATATATTTAGATAATTATGATGCTACAGAAAATCTTTACTATGATATCAATGACATGGAGGTTGTCCTAAACCAAACAGGAATCTACCCCATTTATTATCAGGTCTCTGATCTATCGGGTAACACAAGCTATATAACAACTACAATTGAAATCTATGATTTCATACCTCCACTCATTACGCTGATTAAACCAATCATCATTAATTATCAAGATCCATGGGAATGGTCTGATTTCATAACGGTACGTGACAATGATGATCCATATCCTTATGTCTTAGTCAATGATTTTTCAGTTGATTATCAAACATTGGGTAATTATTTAATCACTATTTATGCAACAGATAAAAATGGATTAACAAGTCAACAAATTTTTGAATTATCAATTATTGACCAAGAACCACCCATCATTACAGTTAAAAGCCAACCAGCTCCAATTTCAGTATTCTCAAATGAATCAGATATCGATTTCTTATCGTATGTCATTTCAGTAGGAGATAATTATGATCATCTTTTGATCACAGATTTGAGTTATTTTCATGATATTGAATTTGATGTTTTGGGACAGTACTATATTTACTACAGTCTATCAGATGAATCAGGAAATGAAGTTGAACTTAAAATGAAAATCAAGGTTGTTGATGATCAAAAACCAGTGATCAATATCATCAATCCACTTGTTTTTGATGTGGATGATCCCGAACCTTTTTTCATTGATTATATTGAGTATTTTGACAATTATACGAGTTATGATCAGCTCATTCTAAAAATGACAGAATCAGTGAGGATGGACACCATTGGTATGTATCCTTTAACAATTGATGTTACGGATAGTTCTGGGAATAAAACCACATTAAGGACTTATATCGAAATTGTTGATAGGATTGCTCCACAAATTGAACAGATTAACGACATTTTGATTACTGATTTTGAAGAGAAGAATCTTACCTATTATTTTTT
>JAIPGC010000046.1 GCA_021736335.1 Acholeplasmataceae bacterium
CCTTGAGCAACAAACAGTGTATCGACAAAATTATATAATGCATTCATGGTCATACCCATAATTGCAGGAATTGATAGTTTAATAAGAAGTTTTTTGACATCCATAGTGCCAAGCATTTGTTCCCTGTCCATCCTCATATCATCATCTCCTTCTCATACATTGACTTATGTCTGATTGAAACCAAAAACGATCATCATAAGTACAGTTTTTTTCATCCAATGTACTAATACAAGCAAAAGTACCCCGACTAAAAACACGATGGCACTAGAGTCAAATAATAGCAATGGTTTTATCTGATATATAAATCCACCTACAAGTGAACCAACTACCATACCAATTGAAACAAAAGATTGTCTAAGCCCCATGACACCACCATATTTATCACCTTTAGCATGTTTTGAGATAAAATTCTGCTCAAGTGGCTGGTATATTGTTTTAAATATAACATATAACAAAAAAACTGTATACATAATTAAGATAAAATTACTCACTCTAAATGTGAAAAAAATAATGACAGCACTTAAGATTTGTATGATAGATATGGTTGACAATAATTTCCTAGAATTTGCAAACAGAGGAACAAGAAATATGCTAGCAAATAAAGAAACAAATCCTGTAACCATGACAAATGTTCCTAATTGCTGAGAATTATAACCCAGCTCATTAAAATAAACATCAATATACTTGCTCAAATTTGTGCTTCCAATAGTCATAAAAGTTAAGGATACTAAAAAAACCAATAAAGTTGGTTGAACTGAGGATATCTGTTTAAATCCCTTGAGGATTGAAGGCTTTTTAATTGTAACATTAAGATTTTTCTCTTCTTTAAATGATAAGAAAATGAAACCCACATATAGTGTATTAGCTATAGCTTGAATTAAAAAGATTCTTCTTAAATCTGTCGTTCCTAAGAAAGTAATCATAAGTTCATTGGTAGCAAGGAATCCTCCTATAAAATAACCAAGTGATGCACCAACAGTGAATGCTGCACCTAAATAAGCCAAATGTTTCGCTCGATCTCTTACATCAGAAATCTCAATCACATGGCTCGTCATCAGTGTACTAGAACTTACAACACCTAAACCACTGATAAAACGAACAAGTACCATTAGGGATGCATAATGGCTATATCCAAATAAAAATTGTCCCAAACTGTAAATAAGTAATCCTAAGATGATATATTTTTTCTTTTGGCCTTGGTCAGATAATATACCCCAAATAGGACCACCAATCATTAAACCAAAGCTCATAGATGCAAAAAAAACACCAAACATGAAGTCGGGTATCCCTAGTCCACGCACGAATGCTGGTGTAACTGGATGTCCTAAGTTATGAATAATACCTTGTAGTAAAAAGAACCCAACAATCAAAAATACTGTTTTCTTCATTTTCCACCATTTGCCATTTAATGAGGTCAAATACTTAAGTATTTAAACTTATTCAATTATACCATCAAATAATGATTTGGACAACATCAAGTATCTCTGAATATAATCATGAAAATAACCCAACTATGAAATCATCAATGAGAAATAATATGCAGCTTGTATATGAAAATAAATATGTCAACTACAGGTTGCTTGAACAATCTATAACAAGTGGTAAAATAAAAGTGTAGAGGAGGTCACAAATGTTAAATCTAAAAGTCATAGGAAAGAAAATTGAAAAGCATAGAAAAGAAAAAAATATGACCCAATATGAGCTAGCGGATGCACTTTATGTGACGCATCAAGCCGTATCAAAATGGGAAAAGGGAAAAAGTATACCCAGTTTAGAAGTTTTACTTCTTCTAACAAATCTATTTCATATCACAATTGATTATTTACTTGATGATGTCGAAATTAAACGCGATGATTACGCATCACTTCTAAATAATTACTCAAGAGAAACAGCAATTAACAAATTTGTTCAATCCAAAGATCCTTCAGAAGATATTCATAAAATCTTTTATTTGCTTCAATCCTCGGAGCGCAAATTCATCATTAACCTGTTAGTCTCTAAAAAGTTAAATCTCGAGATACCTGTATTGTGGACATTACTTAGTATTGAAGAAAGAAAATATTTGTTAGGCATCATATTATCCAATAAATATGATTATGATTTGAGCACCATATCTTTCCAATTGTCTCATGAAGAACAAATGATGTGCTATCAGCACAAAGAAACATATCGTTACCCTCTACAATTCACCTATAATTATAGAAATAGAATAAGAAAATAAAAGGAGAAAAAAATGAAATACACCACATTATTACCATTTTTAGACAGAGAAGACATCGCTGATGTTGCCAATAAAATTATTAAAGGGGAACTCAAAGGCATCAAATTATCTGCTTTATATCCATTTCTTGATGATGAAATACTAAACACCATGATTGAGTTCTTAATCAAAGAAAAACGTTATAAAGAGATCTACAGTGCAGTTCCATTCATGTCAGCAGAAAAAATCAATCAACTTTATGAAACCGTAGAAAACGGTGGTCTTGAAGGTTTCAAAACTTCTTATTTGATTCCCTTTATGAGTCGTAAGAAGATTAAAGAAATCTTTGAAGTTTTAGTTAAGAGAGCCGAAAATGATATAACTGAAGATGATGAAGATGATGAAGATGAAGATGAAATGGATTTAGATGAAGCACTCGAAGTCCACGAAAACGATTGACACTTGACATATAAATAGAGGTATCAATCATAAACAATAATTGTTATTTTGATAATGATTATTGTTTTTTTATAAAAAAAACTCCTGCTGGAGTTTTTATTGTTCAAATAAATCAAGAATGACTGCCTGCTTTGGTCTGTTTGGATTAACAAGACATTTGATATCAGATACATTTCTCATATTTCTAGATAATTTATTTTTTACTGTAATCCATGCTGTTTTGATATGACTAGAATCATAGTCAAACTCAAAAACAATTCTGGAACTCTGTCTATAAAATGATACTCTGATGATTCGACCATTTACCTCAACACCATTAATAAATAGCTTTCTAAGGATAAAAAATCTAGCAACAGCGAATATGAGACTTAATAATCCTATTGAACCTAATCCATAGAATCCAAATAGATTGTTTTCAACAAAGCGAAAATAAACAGAAATGCCTATAAAAAGAACACCTAAAAAAGTTGGACTTAATATCAAGTAATCCTTTAAAAACAATTCTTTGGTCATTGGTATTTTTCTCATGTTATTTCCTTCTTTCATTTATTTTTTCTTAAGATGAACATATATTGAGTTGCTAAATCAAACCCATGTTCTTTAATATGTTCTTTAATGGTTTCTGCTTTTTGTTTAAAATAAGGTAGTTGATCAGGATTAGAAATACGATTTTGCATTTGATCTAAAGAAAGTATCACTTGATCCACTTCTTCTTGACTAAACTCATGTTTCTCCTTATGGACTGGTATCCATGAATCTTCTATGACACATGATGAATACAATTGAAGTTTATCCTCAATTTCAGCTTTGGTATATGTGTCGTCATGCTTTATATCTAATAATCTGTCAATTTCAGCTGAAAAATGATGTATTAGTTTATGGCTTACTTGTTTAGGTGTTAAAGGATCAGAGATCATTTCATGAATAATCAATAGTCCTTTAGGCTTTAAAACTCTTTCCATTTCATCAAAGATTGGTTGGGCATCATCTAGATGATGTAGAGAGTTCGATAAACACACAGCATCAAAATAATCGTTAGGATACTCTAACTGTCTCGCATCCATGACTGAAAATTTAATTTTCTCTTGATTAGGAAAATAACCTTTTGCAAGCTCAACAGCTCTCATAGAAGTGTCAATACCTACAATCTCCTCGTAATCCCCTAAGGCTTGAGTCAATAAGAAGATAAAATTTCCCACACCTGTACCAACATCAAGCACCTTTTTTGTTTGATTTTTTGATAGGTGAAATTCTAATTGTTCCATATTTCATATTCTCCTTTGATATTAGTACCATTATACAATATTTCTTTTCATTTGAAAAATGGTGATGAATCATTGCAAAAAAATATATTTTTATGATTATATTAATGAAAAAAGAACGTGTGTTCTCTTTTCATTTAGTACCTTATTTCTTCTTATATCCCAACAATAAGCCACCGATAGCAAATAAAGGCACTTCAATCGTTAAGAATGTCAGCCATTTCTCATTGAACTCAATATACAACTTAAATAAGAAGAAAAGACCAACTGCACCAATGATGATCAATACGCCAAGCCACTTTTCTTTATTCCAAAGGATGAGTGTCAGAGCTATAAGTATGATGCCAGGTGAAGCATGTATCAAAAATCCTGCAATTAACATCCATATAGTTTCGTCACTGCTGTCAAACACATCAAATGACATCATAATCATAAAAGATCCGAGTAAAATAAGTATGATTTTACAAATCTTAATAGTCAATCTCATAAAGATTCCTCCTTCACCCTCATTCTACTTTTTTCAATCATAAAAAGCAAGAATCCATGGTCCTTTATGGCTTAATATTAAAAAATAAAAACATGAGCGTTTCACTCATGCTTACATTTTTGAATTGATTATAAGTTGTTGTAAAGACTTTTGGTCTTTAGTTTAATTTCAGAGTTTGTGATATATTCATCTAAAGTTCCCTCATATGAGTATGATCCTAAATCACAAATCTCAATCATTTTGTTACACACAGATTCTAATAATTTATGATCGTGTGAAGCAACGATTAATGCCCCTTTATACTCTTCTAAACCTTTATTGACTGATTGGATAGCTTCTAGATCTAAATGTGTTGTAGGGGAATCTATAAGTAGTGTATTTGCTTGTGACATCATCAGTTTCGAATACATGCAACGCATCTTTTCTCCACCTGATAAATATTTCACTTGCTTCAAGGGCTGATCTCCACTAAAAAGCATGCGTCCTAGAAATCCTCTAATATACGATTCAGCTGGATCTTTTGAGTACTGACGAAGCCAATCAATTAAATTTTGCTCGTTACCCGCAAAAAACGACTCGTTATCATTTGGAAAATATGCTTTTGATATGGTTTGCCCCCATTTAATGGTTCCAGTATCTGGTTCTAATTCACCAGCGAGTATTTTAAGTAATGCAGATTTGGCTAAATCATTGTGCCCTAATAAGGCAACTTTGTCACCCCTGCTCACCACAAATGATACATTTTCAAATAACTTCTTTCCATCTAAGGATGCACTCAGGTTTTCAACTTCTAAAACATCTTTACCCAATTGTTTTTCAATTTCAAAACCGACAAAAGGGTATTTTCTACTTGATGGTACAATTTCATCTAGTTGTATTTTTTCAAGTGATTTCTTTCTTGAAGTTGCTTGTGCTGATTTTGATAGATTTGCACTAAACCGTGCAATAAATGTTTTAAGTTCCTGAATACGTTCTTCTTTTTTCTTATTTTTATCAGCCATTAATCTTTGGACTAATTGTGAAGACTCCATCCAAAAATCATAATTACCTGTATACATTTTTGCTTGATAATAATCGATATCAACCATGTGTGTACAGACATTATTTAGGAAGTGACGATCATGAGATACAGTAATGACTGTATTATCATAATTCACTAAAAAGTTTTCCAACCATGCGATTGCTTCAAAATCTAAATTATTGGTTGGTTCATCAAGTAACAAGATGTCAGGATTTCCAAATAATGCTTGAGCTAATAATATCTTCACTTTATTCTTAGGTAGAATATCACTCATCTTTTTATAGAAATCTTCCATTGGTACATTCAAACCATTTAGAAGCTTTTCTGCATCTGGTTCTGCATCCCAACCATTGAGTTCAGCAAATTCTGCTTCAAGATGTGCTAACTCAAATCCTTCTTGATCAGTCATCATTTCCTTTTGATAATATACTTCTTTTTTTTGCATGATATCAAAGAGTTCTTTATAACCTTTAATGACCGTTTCAATTGCTGTATATGAATCAAAAGCATTTTGATTTTGGTTTAGTACAGCCAAACGTTTTCCTTTTTCAATAATGATTTCTCCAGAAGTGGATTCCTTTTCTCCTGAAAGTAATTTTAAAAAAGTAGTTTTCCCTGCACCATTAGCGCCAATCACACCATAACAATTGCCTGGTAAAAACATTAAATTTACATCTTCAAATATTTTCTTGTCGGAAAATATAAGACTTAGTTTTGATACAGTTATCATTTTATTAACCCCTTTGCAAATAAAAAATGGCTCAGCATCAATAAGATCTTTTCTGGCCATATTCGCTCATGTAATTCTACACTAATCTTTTTGAATTGTCAAGTATGGAGATGCTATGGTTTACTACTGATTTGTTTATAGTATATCACTTGTTTGTATCAAACGAATAAATACTGTTTATCGTGAAAAAATCTTGAATAGTTTTTCAATTTTTTCGTTTAAATATTTTGATAATTCACTGAATGCATTGATTTGTAATTCTTGCATTAAGAATTGACGATGAGATGAATCGTTTTGTACTTGATGACATTTCTTCATTTTTATGTTCACTAACTTTCTTTATATATATCTTTTATCCACTTATATTTTACTCATCTATAAAACTTTGTAAATGATAATGTAAATGAATACGTTTTCTATGTTATCAAAATATTCATTTTATTTTGAGTATCTATGATCATAGTGATAAATCTATAAAAAAAAGACAATTAGCTGTCTTTTTTCATAGGGTTCTACTTTACGATTTTATTTCGAACAATCTTCTTACCAGCCATTTGAGCAGCTTTTAGTTGATTCTTCTTCAAGTGTTTTCCCTTATAGTTTTTTTGCATGTTTTGCACAGAGCATCACTCCTTTCATTCCAATACAAATTGTATCATATTTAAAATGAAAAAGGGTGTAAAATATCTTCTTATTTTTAAAATTTATTTGCGCCAAAAAGTTTGGCAATTTGCTTTGTCTTTAATATTGTAATCAATCATCATTTTTAGCAAATCATAGTTGATTTCATCATCCCATTTGATTTTAAAAAGCATCATCGATTGGTCATAACCAGCAGCCTTAATTTCATTTGAAAAATATTCTATTCCAGCTTTTTCTGGTGTGATCGCAATATGATTTTTAGCAGTACTAAATCCAATGATAAATGTATTATGGTCAGTAAACATGGGTTGATTCCATGCTATTCTTTGTTCAAGTTGAGGATATTCCTTCATAATCCAATTAAATATGTCTTCTAGTTTTTCCTGATGTCTTAGATTCTCTATTTTTGCGATAAATTCTTTAAATGTGTTCATCTGATTTCTCCATTCATTATAATTCTTAATCATCCATGCCTTTTCCATCTAAGATGTAAGGAATATACTTTTCAATTCTTGATTCTCTGGTTTTAGTTTGCTTTGGTGCTGAAAAATATAAGATATATGCACGTTGTCTACCAGGTGTTAATTTCTTAAAAGCACCTTCTAGTTCTGGCATTTCATCAAGCTTGTTCATAAATTCAATAGGATGCTTAATTTCCGTTTCTTTCTTGAACTCAACTTTAAGTCCGGATTTCTCAATTTGTGTTGCTTGATTGATATATGATTTAATCTTTGATTCATTTGATATGATCTCTTCAAGATGCGTAAATCTTATTTGTCTTGCAGACTGAACATTCTCAGTTTGTTGAATTAGCATTTGGTGTGTGTCCTTAAGCAAAGCACCTTTTACAAATAAAATCGCACAATACTCTTTAAATCCATGAATTAAAACAACATTTCCATTATTCCATGTATAACAAGGAACACCCCATTTAAGATCTTCAAATAATTCACTATCAAGCGCGATTTCTCTTAATTTTGCATATTCATCTTGCCATTTCTTTTCTTTAAATATAAATGCATCAACTTTTGGATTTTTTTGACTCATCTTTCTACCTCTTCCAATGTTCTACTTTGATTATATATGAAATATAAGTTCACTTCTATGTTTATGCATTTGATGATTAACTCGATAGCATAAAAAAACCCTTAATTTTTAAGGGTTCATTATGTCATTGATCAATTATTTAATTCTTGTATATCTTTTTTGATTTGTCCATGAGTTTGTTTGTAAATGGACTTCCATGATGCCCAAATCGCTATGAGTGTAAATACCACTGATAAAATCATATCTTGAGTAAATCCTCCAGCAATTTCTGGATCAGCTAGCATTTCGCTAAATGTAACTTCCAAATAAACTGAGAGATTATAATAAACGAATAGCATGAAGGATGGTCCTAAAATGAGTGAGATAGCTGCAATAAGAATCATCACAAATGATCCTCTTTGTGCCCCACCTTTTTTATACCCGTAAAATGCAGCAAATGGAATTAATATGAATAACCAAGCTGAATAAAATCCAATTGCGTATAAAATGATGACAGATGGAATAAGACCAATGATACCCCCAAGAATTGCATATATCGTACTTTTTATCAAATGTTCTTTAGAATTGCCAACAGTGTTTAGATGTGTATTGACCTTTTCGACAAAATCCTTGACACAAGCATCGTGTACATGGACTAGAGCACCTTTGATGATTCTTGTTGAATCGGTATCTTCTTTACCACAGTAAGGGCAATAGTCAAATTGGCCTAAATTGAGTTCTTTGAATATCTTAGTTTTTTGTTCTAAGAAAGCATCAAACTTTTCTTGATTTTTAAAACTTGGATAAGCAAGAATTGCATTGTCCTTTAGAGCAACGGATTCCTTAATGAAAACTCTGATACCAGAGACTTTACCGAATTTCTTGAAAGTATCTTTATCGATTGTTTTACTAAATACAATTAATAGCATAGGCATAGGAACATATGCACCTGGCAATTTATATGCTACCAAATTCACTTCATAACCATTATAAACCCGTGAAAAAACACCTGACTTTTGCTGAAATCCTAGTTTTTCAGCCATTTTATCCAATTTCATTAGAATCCTCCCTAGACTCGATTTATATTATTTATATTATAGCATGAATGATATGAATTTATATTCATAATTAATCATATTTTCATAACAAAAATAATCTGGGATTCATCTCTTTATAACCTTTTTATTCTTTTGCTCTAATGTTTCTTTTTTATTGTCGTTGAAATAATTAATCCTATAAAACCAGAAAACGCTGAAATAAGAAAAATGATCATGTAACTACCTGATACGGATAACAATATAATACCTGAAAGTGCTGCTAAACCGTAAGCTTGAAACATAATTCCATAATGTGCTCCATATCGATATGCACCAAACTCAATATTGGTTAATGTTGGAAATATTGATAAAAATCCTCCATAGCCAATTGCTATACCAATCATACCAATATAAAAGAATACTAAAAGATTAGAAAGTGTTCCTATAAGTAATAACGAGATGATGGTCATCATAAACATACCTTTTAGAACTACTAATGGACCGAATCTATCGCTTAAGGCTCCTGATATCAGTCTACTTGTTGCATTTGATAGAGCTAATATGGAGATAAGTGAAGCAGCTGCAACATAAGATAAATTTGCATTAAGGCCAATGTTTTTTGCTGCACCAAGAACTAGCAATCCAGGAATGACGGCTAAATAATACATGATCCATATTTTTTTAAACCTATTTGTTTTTATCATTTCAGAAGTTGTGTAATCTGTTTCTGTTTTGATGGCATACTCATTTTTATATCCATCAGGAAATCCTACAAATATCGCTCCAATGATGATTACAAGAAATGATGTGATACCCAATACTAAAAATGTATGTGATACATCGTAGTTCTTTAACAGCATACCAATATACTCTTTGAATAAAATACTTCCTCCACCGAAGACAGCAACACTAAGTCCAGTAATTGCACCTTTGTGATGAGGAAACCATTTGATTAATGTTGTCAAAGGGCATACATAAACAAAACCAACACCTGCACCTGATAATATTCCATATGTGATATAAAGCATGAGAGGTGTTGTTGCAAATGATGAAAGTACTAGACCACCACCATATAACAATCCACCAATGATTAAAGTGAATCTAGGTCCTTTTTGATCGACTAATCGACCTGAGAATATAGTACTAAATGCAAAAACAAATTGTGCAATAAAATATGCAATCAGAACTTCGTTTTCTGTCCATGAGGTTTCTTTAATAATAGCAACACTTAAAATACTCCAAGCATAAAGTGCTGCAATCGTTAATTGTGCTAATAGTACACCTATAAGAACTAAGTATTTGTTTTTATTCATCAAAAACCCTCAAATATTCTTTAAACTAAATGATAACAAACATTTCTTATTAAATAAAAAATCAAAAACATATGGGAGACTCATTAAATGGGTTAATTATTTTTTATGCTTTATAGTAACATAATAAAGTCTGATTATCAACATCAATGCTATGCATCTATATTTCTCTCATTCACAAAACATAAAAAAAATCCAAAATCTGGATAAATCTAAGTTCCAGAAATTGAATTGTGATTCATCATTAATCATATTCTATAACAAAAAACGCGCATATGCTTCTCTAAGATATGTAACCTCTTCAGAATTCGATATTTTACCTATATGAAGAGAACAAAGATCATCAGTTTTGTGTTTTAAAAAACTTTATTTTATAATCTAGCTCCAAGCACTTCTTGTTTCCGATAATAAACCCAGATAACCATTCCAGCAGCAACCAATAAATTTAATATTGCCCAAACCCAATATCCAGGTTGAGGAACATCTTCTAAAAATAAAACAGGAAATAAGGGCACAGATAGATTACCAACTGCATGCATAATCCAAGCAACTACCATTTTCTTACCTGATAAATTATACATAATACCGATGATAACAGACCAACTAGTTGCATAAAGCATAAAGGCAAGAAAAGGATAATAGGAATGCCCCTCTCCAATAATGAACCAAAGAGGTAAATGCCAAAGGCTCCAAATTAATCCAATTAATATACTTCCTTTTAAAACACCAAGTCGTTCTTGCATAGGTTCTTGTGCAAACCCACGCCAACCAAATTCCTCTTGTCCACCCCCAAGTATGAATAACATGAGTAAATACGGAATTATCAAAACGTAAATTGGAATATTAATACCTTCAGGAATTAAATTGTTAGGCAAGTTATCTAGTCCACTAAGATTCGTCAAATAATGTGCAGCAGCCGTAATAACCAAGCCGAGAAGAATAGCCATCAAGTAATAAATGGGTTTTATCTTAAAATTAAGGCATTTACGGAAGTATTGTCTTACTTTTTCTTTTCCTCCATCACGATATGTTAATATCATTGCTGCAATCAAGGGTCCAAAAGCACCTATCATAACAGCTAACATAACCAGTCCTTCTAAAGTTTCAGTCATTTCATACAATCCAAACGACGGTAATACAAATGGCATCCATAAAACCCATGCCCAAATAAAAGTAATGACAAAAAAATTACGAAGTGTCTTCGTTTTCAATAAATAACCACCTTTCTAATTTTCATCGGTTTTAATCTTTTTCCTTAAGATTGTTAAGTATATTATATACCTCTTTTTCCATCATGATGATTTAATTTCGAATAAGTGTACTATTATATTTTGTATACCTGCATACCAATCCAGAAATTTTGCTCTTAATTTCAGCGACTTTTCACATCGGAAATTACTTGAAAAAGTGAGAAAAAGCTCTTATTAAATCAAAAAAGGCCTGATACTTTTGTATCAAACCATGCTTTCATTATGAATTTTTACTACCTTTTTAGATACAGTTTCGCACACTTACCTTCCAATACGTATCCCTCAAGTTATTATATCCTTATAAATGAGACTTAGTTAAATTGATTTTTTTTTGAAGTAGATATCCAATCAAGCTAATTTTTAACTTCCTGAACTCTCATATCGCTTAAGCCCTTTTGTCCATACCCATATGGAAAACATAAACATCAAGAAGCTAGCGACGCCGACATAAAGCGTTGATGCCCATAAATTCCCACCAAAAAGTAAGGCTCGAATTGGAAAATAAATAACAACTGAAAAGGGAAGTAAAAAAGTAAGGACAAATCGAATTACTCGATTAAAAATCTCAATTGGATATTTTGCAAAATTTGAAAAGTCATACATGAGTGTCATGACCTCAATGCTTCTTTTTGTCCAGAATGATAAAGACCCAAAGATGAGTTTGATCGAGAAAAAGAACCACATCGCAAAGAACGCACTCACAA
>JAIPGC010000047.1 GCA_021736335.1 Acholeplasmataceae bacterium
CATTGGGTTAATATGGTTTCAACAGTCAGTTTTTCATTGTTTTTAGTTAATTCATTTATCTCTTTATTCATAGCTACATCCCATCAAATTTATTTTTATATTGATTGTAATTATTATATCATACTGATTTTCATATTTTTGGCTAAATACATTCTTGTATACTATTAAATTTTTGAGTATTCTAAACATCATAAAAAAAATACTGAACTTCAAATTGAGGCTCAGTATTTTCATATGATTATTTTTTCGTGATACAATGCCCACCTTTGGCTTTTGAATCATAAAGCGCTTGATCGACTCGCTTAATCGCTGCATCAGCTGTTTCCTCAAAGGATGAGGCTGTGTAGCCAATGCTAATGGAAATATGATATTGTGATAGATTTTCATCTTGCTCAATCATGCTTGTAGTAGCTTTCAATTTTTCGACAAGGATTTTTTCTTCACCTAAGAATATGCCTGCAAACTCATCTCCACCCCATCTAGAAACAATGCCATATGGACTAACTTGGGTGGATATGATTTGAGCAACCTGTTTCAAAATAGAATCTCCAATACCATGTCCATATTGATCATTAATTAGCTTAAATTCATCAATATCAATCATATATATATAAACATCTTGTTTGTGAAGGTTTTTGAGATCAAGAAACTTCATATCAAAGCCTCTTCGATTATCTAAGTTAGTCAGATAATCTGTTTTTGCTAGTTTAAATACCTTATCTTGATATGCTTTGATTGTTTTATTGACTAAATAGTAAACACTGATCAATATCATGATAAGTATGATAAAGCTTGTTATAAAGTAATCCCTAAAGAATCCAATAAAAACATTTGTATCCTTGATTACAATAATATACCAGTCAAGTTCATCAACATAACGCGAAATGATATATTTTGAATCGTCATGGACGACAATCATATCAGTCAGTGACGATTTAAGTAAATCTTCATGTTTCTCATATTGTTCTTCCAAGAAGATATTTCGCGTTTCAATGAATTCTGTATTTGAGTGTGACTGTATGATTCCACTAGGATTAATTAAGAATGCCTCAAGTTCATATTGAGTCTCAAATGAACCAATCATTTCTTGAATGTAGTTCATTTCCACACCAACTCCGATAACAGCTATTAATTCATTGCTATCATCAAATATTTTCGCATTGACAAATATGGTGAGTGTATTGTTTGCCTGATCAACATCGACATCAAGCGCATAAATCAAATCGCTATCTACAAAATCAAAATACCAAACATCATGATCATCACTTAAAGATATCGTCTTGTGAAATCCTGTGTGACGATAATAATCCAAAGTTGTATCAGAAACTAAAAAAACCGAACTATACTCATATTTGACTTGAATACCCTCGAGGTAATCAATAATATTTTGTGGTTCTGCACTACCTTCATTATTTAGCCAATCTTTAACAAATGTGTCATTTGCCATGGTTAGAGCAACATAAATGGGCTTGGTGAGCTCATTATTGATTTCCGAATAAATATTAGTTGCTGATAATTCAGCAATGCTTCTTGTGTTGTCTGAGATGCTTCTATTATATGAAAAATAGACGATGACACTGCTCATCAGGACACCAAAGAAAATGATAAAAGATAAAATTAGTGCGAGTTTGTTATTGTTTTTCATAGTAGCCTCATTTTTAAGAGTCATCAAAATATTTATTATATTTGTCACTATTGTAACATAGATATGCTTTTTATTGTAAAAGGATGAAGTTTAACCATTTCTTCATAAAGCTTCATTAGCTTTAAGCATGTCTTTTGTTTTAAAACACAGAATATGATATCTTTTTGTTGAAGGTGATTATATGAATGAACTTAAAAAAGAAATTTCTTTATTTGGTGGTATCTCAATCTTAGCTGGCATCATGATTGGCTCGGGTATCTTTGCTTTAGGTGGTATTATTTTATTTCGAAGCGGTTATTCCTTAGGATTATCACTATTGATTTGGATTATCGGTGGCTTAATTACTTTATTTTCGGGATTAACATACGCTGAACTGGGAACCATGTTTCCTGAAACTGGTGGTTATTATGTCTATTTAAGAAAAGCATATGGAAAAGGCATTGCTTTTTTAAGTGGCTTAATGAATTTTGTTTTAATGAGTAGTGGATCGATTGCTGTTTTAGCTTTATTATTTGCAACTATTTTAAGTTTTATTTACCCTGTTGGAGACTACATAAAATATATAGCAGCGGTTCTCATCATTGCAACTTCTCTTATTCATTACTTTGGAGTCAAGTTTGGTAGTTTGGTTCAAAAGATCTTTCTAGTAGCCAAACTACTGCCTATACTTGCAATTATTGTTATAGGATTATTTAGTGGTTCAGAAGTTGTCAGCTTATCTTTATCGACAGGTGAACCCATCTCATTATTAAAATTATTACCAATGATTGGTTTTGGTATTGTAGGAACTCTATTTGCTTATGAGGGATGGACAAATTTAAATACTGTTGCTGGTGAGATGAAAAATGTCAAAAAAGATCTACCAAGAGCAATTCTATTTTCTACATTGCTTGTAATGATTGTTTATGTTTTATTCATTTTCTCAATTTATCGAGTACTACCATTTGCAGTACTAGAACAAATAGCAACCACAGAAAATTACTTTCCAATGGTAGCCATGTATACTTTATATGGAGATACAGGTCTTAATTTTGTTTTCTTTGCGGTCTTAATCTCGATATTTGGGGCACTCAATGGCTCTGTCATGGTATTTCCTCGAACATATTATGCAATGGCTAAAGATGGTGTTTTCTTTAGTGCTTTTGCTAAAGTAGACAAAAAGTATCAAACACCAAGCATCGCTATATTTGGTTCAATGGGTATGGCACTTGTTCTACTGATCTTTGATATTGAGTCATTACTTACCTTTGTTGTCTTTGGTGCACTGATATTTAATCTGCTAATCTTTATCTCGGTCTTCTTATTTAGAAAAAGAGAGCCAAATTTAGAGCGTCCATATAAAGTGTGGGGATACCCAGTTGTCCCAATCATCGCGATTATCGGTATGATTTTATTGATTGTAGCTACTATCATTGAAGACTTCGAACAATCAATGATTGGTTTTGCAGTATTAGTTGTTGGATATTTCATTTATCAATTCAGTATCAAGCACAAGAAAAAGGCTTAACTCTTAATTTCAAAGAATGTCTAAAAGCTCATTTGTCCAAATGAGTTTTTTTAATGACTGACCTTGACATGTACTTCCTTTCTTGTATTTTTTATAGGCATGTGGATTCAATCTTTATACAATCTTTATGCTATCTTCTACCTTTCTATACACCTTATTTATATGAAAAGTTCTAAGATGAGGATGTACAAAGGAGGCATTATCATGGAAGAGTTAATAGGACAAAAAGTAAAAGTTACATTAAATTCAATTTCAGGGTTTGTAACCATTATTGGGAAAGTTATTCGATCACTAGATCAATTTGTGTTAGTTGATACAACATTAGGTCCACTATATATCTGTTATAACTCCATAAAAACAATTCAAGTTTTAGGTGATCATCATGAAGAAAAATAAAATTGTTGTTATCGGTTCAGGTAGACTTGGAGCAAGTATAGCTGCAATGCTGTCAAGTGAGGGTAACGATGTTTTGATAATTGATAAGGATGGCTCATCATTTCGAAAACTTTCAGATACATACAGTGGGTATGATGTCATTGGTGATGCAACCGACTTGTCAATACTAGAAAACGAAGCACTCATCAAAGAAGCTAAAGAGGTAATCATAACAACAGATAGTGACAATATTAACCTTTTTATTGCGCACTTATGCTTTCACATATATGATGTTCCAAAAATATATGCCCGTTTTTCTGATACCGATAAGGGAAAGTTGATTGAGAATACAACAATCAAAGCAATCTATCCTTTTATTCTATCACTTGAAGAGTTTATGAACATGAGAGGGGAAGAATCATCATGAAGATTATCATTGCCAATGGCACACATGAAGCCGATTTTATTGTAAGAAAATTCAAGAAAGAAAAACACCAAATTACAATTATCAATTCTGATAAGAATTTTGGAGATTATATGAGTAGCTCCAACCACATTCCGGTTTTATGTGGTGATCCAACCAAAGCATATGTATTAGAAGATGCTGATGTATGGAATGCTGATGTTTTTATTGCATTATCTATAAACGATATCGATAATTACGTAGCTTGTATTACTGCAAAAAAACTGTTTAACATTAAAAGAGTGGTGAGCGTAGTAAGAAATCCAAAAAGAGTGGATTTATTTAAAACATTAGGTATAGATAGTGTCATATGTTCCACATACCTACTCGGAGAAAGTATTAAGAATGAATCAATCATTGAGGATTTTATCAAAACTATATCAATTGAAAATGAGAAAATAGTCATATCTGAAATCTTAATTGATACAGAGTATCTATTAGCTAACAAACTCATTAAAAATGCAGCAATACCTTCCTATCTAAATATTAGTTGTATTTATAGAGAACCAGAGGTCATCATTGCAAATGGGGATACGTTAATTCTTCCTGAAGATAAACTAGTAATCGCAACCACACCAGATAATCATCAAAATGCAGTTGACTTCATTCAAAGAAGAGTGACTCATAATGGATCCTAAAAAGAAAATAGTCAGTGGATATCCACTACTATTTGGTTATCTGGGTTATTTTTTAATGATGATAGGATTTATTATTTTGCTACCTCTTTTCGCAATTATCGTATATGGAGAACATACAAGCGAGGCTAAATATTTCATTATTCCTGGTGTAACAGCAATCATAATAGGGTACTTGCTCAGTCAACTATTGCGAAACAAAGAGACCTCAAAACTTGAGCGTCACCAGGATATCCAACTGATTTTTCTTGTTTGGGTTATGGCAATTATTTGCTCGGCATTTCCTTTTGTTTTTAGTGGAGAGTATAATTTTACTCAAGCTATCTTCGAATCAACAAGTGGTTATACGACTACAGGTCTCACTGTAGTTGATGTTACTCAAGCATCTAAAGCATTTTTACTTTTTCGAAGTTTACTACAATTTTTTGGTGGTGTAGGTCTGGTTCTTGTTATTACATCTGCAATCTCTGATAAATATGGAATGCGTTTATATTATGCAGAGGGTCACAATGATAAATTGTTACCTAATCTCGCACGTTCAGCTAGACTCATTCTTTCTATTTATACAATATACATCATTGTTGGATCTATATTATATTGTATTTTTGGAATGTCATTATTTGATGCGTTTAATCATGCAATTGCTAGTTTATCAACTGGAGGATTTTCAACTAGAATGGAATCGATTGGTTACTATCAGAGTTTTCCTATTGAAGTCATTACAATGATCTTAATGCTTTTGGGTAGCACAAATTTAATCATTCACCTATTCATTTTTAAGGCAAAATTTAAGAAAGCATTTCATCATATTGAAGTCAAATTATTCTTAATTCTTGTTGCATTCTTCATACCTATTATGACATTATCCTTAATGAATACTAATGGAGACGGCATGTTTCAAAATCTACGGGTGGGACTTTTCCAATTTTTAAGTGCTGTTACTACAACTGGATTTCAAACCGTTGAGCAATTTTCAGGATTACCTTATATGATCAATCTTTGTGTTATAATATTAATGATCATAGGTGGTGGAATAGGATCAACTTCTGGTGGTATAAAACAATATCGAGTGGCTTTGTCTATGAAAAATCTCTATTGGAGTATTCGAGATAAGATGTCACATCAACGAACTATTCACACAAATTACGTCAAAAAATATGGTAAAGATGTCATAGTTACCACTGAAGATGCCCAAAATAATCAATCATTTATCATGATGTATCTCCTCACACTCATTTTTGGTGCATTAATTTTCACATCATTTGGCTACACCTTGGAAGAGTCGTTCTTTGAATTTTCATCCGCATTAGGTACCGTCGGGTTGTCGATAGGTATCATATCTTACCAATCTCATCCAATCATTTTGTGGACAACAATAGTTGGAATGTTTATTGGAAGATTGGAGTTTTACGTTTTTATTATCGCAATGACTAAATTCGGAATGGACTTATCAAAAAGGAAGGTTCTGTAATGCTGGAAAAAGAATCTAATAAGTATATATTTTTAACCATTGTACTTATACTCTCGACTTTATTAGCTTTCGCTTTTGAACAATTAGAACTAAGAAGAGAAAATATCCTTCTGATCTATATTGTGTCTATTATGTTGATTATTGTCGAAACAAGAAAAGTTATTTTTGGCATTATTTCAACTTTTCTTTTAGTTACAATCTTTAATTTTTTCTTCACTGAACCAAAATACACTTTTATCATAGATGATGCAAACTATGTAGTTACGCTCATTATTTTCATGATCTCAATAATTATTCTAGGTACATTAACAACTTCTTTGCAAAACGAAATTAATTCTTCACGAGATAATGCTAATAAAATAGATTTACTCTATCAAATCAGTAAAGAGCTTTTATATGCAAATAGTCTTGATGAGATCATAAAGATAGAATTAAGACATCTAAAAATGAATTTAGGTCGTGAACTACAATTCTTCATCTCAAAACAATTAACAGCTTATGGTGATCAAATCATTGAAATTGGGCATATGACAAAGGAAATCAACTATTCAATAGATAACCAAATCATATGTGGTAGAGATCAAAACAAATTTACAGATTTACCCTATGTCATTTTTCCTTTTGCCAGTAAGAAAGATGTATCAGGCGTCTTAATAGTCAATACAACCACTAATACTTTAAAAAAACAGGAAAAAGAGTTCATTCAAACCGCATTATTACACATGCTAACTGCCCTAGAACGTGAAAAGATTTCTGAAGAACAAGAAAATATACGTATTGAAATGGAAAAAGAAAGAATCAAGAGTATCCTTTTAAGAAGTATTTCTCATGACTTGAGAACCCCATTAACAACACTTCAAACTGGATCTTCATTCTTATATGACAGTTATGAACAGATCGACGATAAAACTAAAAAGAATCTTCTTCTTGATATTAACAACGAAACAAGTAGACTAGCTGAATTTGTTGAAAATGTTCTAAGTATGACAAAATTACAAGCAAATCAACTCATTTTGCATCCCACTTATGAACTCATTGAAGATATTTTTAATGATCTTCAACAAAGAGTGATTAACCGACTCAATAATCATGAATTGATATTTCAAGAACAAAATCAATTAGACTCCGTTTATGCTGATATTCCATTGTTAATGCAAGTGTTGACAAATTTAATTGATAATGCAATTCACCATACTAAAGAAGATTCTAGAATTGTCGTTTCTTATATTAAAACTGAAAAAGATGTAACATTTGTGATTGCAGATAATGGAGGTGGAATCTCCAAAGTTCATATGAAACACATATTTGAAGACTACGTTGTTAGTTCTGATTTCAAAAAAGGTGATAAGCTGCGTGGCATTGGTTTGGGACTTAGCATATGTAAAGCGATTGTCGAGGCACATGGAGGTCAAATTCATGTTAAAAACAATGATGAGCATGGAGCAACTTTCACCTTCAGTATACCAATAGCGGGAGGTAAAGGTCATGTCGGGAATGAGTCACATTCTAATCATTGAGGATGATAAGGTTATTCTTAAGTTTATTAAACTTGCTTTGGAAACCAATGGTTATCAAGTCAGTGGTACTGAACAAGGTACAATTGGGTTGAATATCATACTCAATCAAAATCCAGATCTAATTCTTCTTGATTTGGGATTACCAGATATAGATGGAATGCAAGTTATTGATGAGGTCAGAAAAATAAAAACAACACCTATCATTGTTCTTTCAGCAAGAGGTAGAGAAAATGATAAGGTCATAGCTTTAGATCGTGGTGCGAACGACTACGTAACAAAACCATTTAATATTAGTGAAGTTTTGGCTAGAATACGTGTTGCACTTAGAAATCAAGAAAAGACATTTGAGGATCAAAAGTTTATTTTTAAGGATTTAACTATTGATTTTGATAAACGTACAGTAAAAATGATTGATCAAGAAATACATATGACACCTATCGAATTTAAGTTACTTGAACTTTTAGTTATTCATCAAGGAAAAGTGTGTACTCATAGTTTTATTCAAGAAAAAATATGGGGTTATCCAACTCAAGATGAATATCAATCTTTAAGGGTTTTTATGGCTTCAATACGAAAAAAACTAAAATCCAGTTCAATTGGGTGTGAATATATACTAACTGAAGTTGGAGTAGGGTATCGCTTCAGAGAAGAATAATGTAAATGACTATAATTGAAATGATATTGACAACAACAATTTCATATTGTTGGTTGTCAATTTTCTGTCTTAATGTGGCCACTTTATCATTAAAATCTATCTAAAGTTAGTCACAAATTTCGAGGTGCACTCCAAAAATTCATGTGTTTTATATGTGTTCTAACGTGTCCTTCTTTACCTTGACCAACCTAGAAAACACCAAAATTGAGAAAACAATCCATGGAATCAGCGAGATCAAAGAAAAGATCAATCCAATTGTTCCAAAACTTGATGGGATAATCATAAACATCCCAGAAATGAGTCCTGAAATTGATGTTGCTCTTGAATAAAATGTGTTCAAGTACATAACTATACTGAATAAGATAAGTGAAATTGCACTCAAAACATAATAAATATTAAACGAAGTACCCTTCCACACATCGAGATAACTTGCAGCTGTGGCTAAATAAGATAATCTTAAAGAAACATCATTTGTTTCAAAATATCTTCTAGATAAGTAAAGCATTTCGATGCTACGATTGCTAGTGTAATATAGAATCGCTCCTATGATCCCTGTAAGTAGGGCTATATTGAGCAATGAATTGGCTTTTTTATTTCTAAGAGTGATATAAAGCACAACATAAAAGAAAATAAGAAACGTATTATTCAACACATATAGGATATCCATGTGAAGCAATCCCATCAATGAATGTTCTTTAAATAACTCTATCCACTGGAGTGCTGTTTCCGGCATAGGTATAATCAAGAATATTGCAATTTGGATTGGAATAATCAGAATCATTGCCAGAATCATCCATTTAGTTATCTTAATTAGGGTCAAGTTTGATTGATATTGAAGGTCCATTATTTACTCCTTTATATGATGATGACCATAATTAAAGCACGATATAATTCCAACATAGATGACTATACTAAATACACTCAATCTCTCTGCAATTCCAAAATAATTGGGTGATACCAAATTCGTTAAGATTGCTCCTAACATCAAAAAAATGAAAACAATGATTGTTATGATGAAATATAAGTTTCTATTTGCTTTTTTAAATGCAAGAATTAACACGATTAAGGCTGCGATTGTCAACAATACCACAATGATAGTGACAACGATGTGCATAACATCCTGAAAAGTGACTATATTCTCATTACTTGATAAAGGGAACAATGAATAGCCGATTGCAGAAGTCAAATACATGATACTTAGTAAATAAATGCCTATCTTGAGCAATTTGTTTTGCTCAGATCTAAAAACATACAATAGTCCAATTGAAACAATACTACTAGTGATACCATATAAACTACTATAAGTTCTTGCAATACTTCTTGCTGGTGAGCCATCACTTGTTAAATCACTGACTGCTTGAGTCAATGGATTATAACCAGGATAAAACATTGATCCAAGAATAACATGTAAGAAATAGAAAATGATGCTTAAGATTCCAGCAATTAAAATGACAATACTGGCGGTTCTAATTAAATTATATTTGCTCATGATGAAGACTTCTCGATATGAACTCTATTGAGGTGTTGATAAGTAAACAGTAGGACAACCAGCGATAATATCCCAATCAGAAGCCATAATCCGATTTCAGCTGATTCCAATCGATAAGATGAGTAACTTAATACAAGCATATAAATTGCAGATTTTATATTGAATATCCAAGCAAGAGCTATACCTATAGGATTTTTCTTAAATAAATACAAAGCTGTTATAACAAAAAACAAAATGACCATTGAGAAATCTAAAGAAAAAACAATACTCGTGATGTGGCCACTCAATGTGATGATACTTGGAACTTGATCGTTGATCACGAAGCTAAGCGATTGCATGATATATATAATGGATAATCCAAGCGAAATAAAGATAAGATACCCACCAATGATTCTATATGGATATTTTCGAACATGATTGTTTGCTAAATCAAATCTCATCAAATCAATCATACCGTATATCAATACGGGTATAGCTAAGGTAAAAATGAGTAGATAAACTAAATAGAAATCGTTAAATTTAGCACCAAAAACATAGTAAGCGTAGTTGTAAAATAAAAACCATATAATGCCAATCCATGACAAGAGCAATCTTGGATTCAAGTGATTAACTGATCTAAACAATATGAAGCATAATATAGGTGCTGCAATTAATAAGGTCACGAAATCATTGCTCTGCCAAATAACAACAAATCGTTCGTTGTCCTGATAAAGTCCATTTAAATATAGTCCACCTAGTGATGCAAGCACTGAAAAAATGAGAATTATAATACTCAATGTAAAAATCAACTTATAATTTTTCACGATTCTTTTACTAAATCCGTAGTCCATATATAAACTACTTCATTCTAATATACGTTTCCTCTTCATATATTAGTAACTCCTTCGTTATAATGTTATAGAGGAACTATTTATTATTGTATCATTACATATTCATAAAATCTATATTGAAAACATTAATATCTCAGATTGTCCAGACACCTAAAACAATTGGTCTATGAATTGAGAGATTTGAGTCTTTCTTTTTATGTACCACTTTATTTTTGATTTCAACTAGATCTTATTTTCTTGCAATCACATATGATTTGAAACTTTTTATAAATCTTTGATGATTAAAATTCTGCAAATACTGACGCAAGCATATTTTTTTTGTCATGAAATAAAACAAAAACCCATAACTTGTATGAAATAGGTTTTCGTGTCTACTATTATTCACTGGTAGCTGTAAATCGAATAAGTACATGAGAATATTATTGATGAACCTCTCTATTTTCAATTTGAACAACCTCTTTAACAAATATATCCACTAATGCTTGATCAAATTGTGAACCAGCACATCTATAAAGTTCTTCTACAGCAACTTTTGAGTCTAGGGCTTTTCTATAAGGCCGATCTGCTGTCATCGCTTCATAGGCATCCGTTATACTGATGATTCTCGAAAATAGAGGAATATCTTCACCTTTTAATCCATTGGGATATCCATTCCCATCCCATCTCTCATGATGAGTCAAAGCATATTCAGCAAGTCTTGAATATTTATCAGCAGATCGAAGAATATTATACCCATTAATGGTATGTTTTTTCATGATAATCCATTCTTCATCTGTTAATTTACCTGGTTTGTCTAAAATATTATCTGGGATTGTGATTTTCCCAATATCATGCATGAGTCCTGCAAACGCTAGTTCTTTAGTTTGATCTATAGATAATTTCAACTTCTCTCCCATTTTTTTGCAATATTGACTCACTCTATCAGAATGCAATTTTTCTTCTTCAAATTTCTCATTAAGTGTTTCAAAAAGCGTCATAATCGTCTCATTACGTGCACTTTGACCGTGAAGAATCTTATTGCTGTACATATTGTTTTCAGCATTTTTGATAACTTCATTGATGTCTGTGGATGAACATTTTTTGACATCGTGACCCATCGATAATGAGACCTTAATCTCATCAACACATGTGAATTGAAGGTTTTTCAGTATAGAACTCTGCAAATCATTGAACTCATCGGATATTGTATTGGGACATACAATGATGAATTCATCACCACCTACGCGCGCTAAAAAATCATTGTTTCTAAGGTTGTTTCTTAAAATTTCACTCACTTTTTTTAAAGCCTCATCGCCAATGTTATGACCATAAGCGTCATTAATTAATTTCAACCCATCAAAGTCAATCATTGCGACCAATAATGGAAGAAACTGCTGCTGATCTAATTCAATTAACCTTTCTTCAAAATATTTACGATTAGGCAATCGTGTAAGAAAATCATGATTGCTTGTATAAATAATGTCTTCTTCCCTTTGTTTTTGTTCTGTGACA
>JAIPGC010000048.1 GCA_021736335.1 Acholeplasmataceae bacterium
ATTCTCTTCTATTTCTTATATGTAATTTTGTAGTAATCCAAAACTTGTTTAAAAATCTTATCATAAACATCTTGGTGATCTGCTAAATATTGTTTTGCATTTTCTCTACCTTGACCAATTTTTTCACCATTATAAGCAAACCAAGCGCCACTCTTTTGGATGATATCAAGATTAGATGCTAAATCAACAAGTTCGCCAACCTTTGAAATACCTTGTCCATAGATGATATCAACACTTACAGTCTTAAAAGGTGGAGCTACCTTGTTCTTAACAACTTTAATGTTAGCTTTATTACCAATGATATCAGTTGCATTTTTAATTTGTTCGGAACGTCTGATCTCTAGTCTAACCGATGAGTAGAATTTAAGAGCTCTACCACCTGGAGTTGTTTCGGGACTTCCAAACATGACGCCTACTTTTTCACGAATTTGGTTAATGAAAATCGCTGTTGAGTTTGTTTTAGAAATGACACCTGATAATTTTCTCATGGCTTGACTCATCAAACGAGCTTGTAATCCAACATGAGAATCTCCCATTTCGCCATTAATTTCAGCTTCAGGAACAAGTGCAGCAACAGAATCGATAACGATTGTATCAACTGAACCACTACGTATTAAAGCTTCAGCAATTTCTAATGCTTGTTCGCCAGTGTCAGGTTGAGATAAAATCAAATTATCAACATCAACACCTAACGCTTTTGCATATTGAGGATCAAGTGCATGCTCAGCATCAATAAATGCGACATAGCCTCCAGCCTTTTGAACTTCAGCAATGGCATGCAATGCCAACGTTGTCTTACCTGAACTTTCAGGCCCATAAATTTCGATGATTCTACCCTTTGGGTAACCACCAATACCTAAAGCAATATCAAGTCCCAAAGAACCCGATGGATTTGCAGCTACATGACGGTCTGGTTCATCACCAAGTCTCATCACTGACCCTTTACCATATTGCTTTTCTATCTGTTTCATTGCAGCCTCAAGGGCTTGTGCTCTTTTATCTTTATCCATGTTCTGTGCACCTCCATATTATAATAGCAAGTTATGTCTTCTTTTCTTTTAAATACTTTCTAAAATGATTTTTTTATTTTTGAGTAAATAATCAATGCCACTTACCAATGTGAATAATATGGCGATCCAAAATATGATGTCACCTATTAATTGTGGTAACCCAAAATCATTAAACAGCATTAAGATTAATGCAACCATCGTTGATGCCGTTTTAATCTTACCATAAGGTGATGCTGCAATGACATTGCCATGCTCTACTGCAATAAGTCTAATACCTGTGACAGCAAATTCCCTGATAATAACAATCATAACAGCCCAAAGCGGTACACGATCAGGTGTGATCATCATCAAATAAAGAAATGCAACCATGACGAGAACCTTATCTGCTATAGGATCTAGAAATTTCCCAAAAGTTGTAATTTGATTGTATTTACGGGCTACATATCCATCAAGTAGATCCGTAAATGAAGCAAGAATGAATAAAACAGCAAAGATAAATTGATTGAGATTTAAATTTAAAAAGCCAATAGGCTCTTTTAGAGGCTCTATATAAATAAAAACGATCATTACTGGAATCATCAACACACGAAGAATAGTGAGTTTATTTGCTGTGGTCATTTTCTTACTTCCTTTAACTTTATATCTTTATTTTACCATAAAAATGCGTTTACTGTTGCAATTTGTATATGCATTTGATACAATAGGTATGCGCATATGGGAGGTGAAATTGTGGCAAATATTAAACAACAAATCAAACGTAATAAAACCAATGAAAAACGCCGTTTAAGCAACGCTTCTTTTAAATCATCTGTCAAAACTGCAATCAAAGCTGTACAAAATGCTGTAGCAGCCAAAGATAAGGATAAAGCTGTTCTTACATTGTCTTTAGCACATAAGAAATTAGACAAGGGTCTAGCTAAGGGAGTATTTCATAAGAATTTCGTCGCAAGACACAAATCTGGTCTGGCTAATCTAGTCAATACCCTATAAGGATGCATCAGTGGATGTGTCTTTTTTTTTAGCTTTTCTCGATTTCTCGATATCCACCCTTTTGAGCAATATATTTCACATGAGGCAATTTCAGTCCTGAAACACCATATGTCGCATTATAACCAATCACATTGACATACTTAGATAAATTATCTAATTCCTGTCCCATTTTTTTTAATGCTTCAAGGGTTGCTTTGATATCATCAAGTGCTCTATGCGTATTTGGAACCTCAACACCATAAGTTTCAACTGCTTGATCAAGACGGTGTGGATAGCGATGTCTATCTTTATATACTGCCATAACATCTAAGATGTCATTTTTAAATTGATATCTTGCATCCCAGTATTTTCTAAAGAAATGAATCAAAAAAGATAAATCAAATTGGATGTTATATGCAACCAATAAAGTATCTTCTTGATACATCTTAAAAAAACGGTGAAATGCTTCTTCTTGTGTGATACCATCTCTTAAGAGCATTTCATCAGTGATATGAGTGATTTCAATAATTTTAGGTGGTAGTGGTCGATCTGCTAAGACAAGTGTTGAGAGTTCGTCAACGATTTGATATTGTCCTGATTCGGCTTTCTCAAGGAGAATAGCTCCAATTTCTATGATCTGATCACGTTCTGCTGATAATCCTGTTGTTTCAAAGTCAAACAATAGGATTTTTTTATGTTCTAACATATTAAGCTCCTAATAAGTAAAGCTCTAATCCCAATTTTTTGTCTATTTTACCAGACTTGATATCATAATCAAGTTTGGAAAGTTTCTTTAAATGATTTTCTAAAACACTAAATGAAATCGATTGAGCATTTTTAACTAAATAATAAGCTCTCCCGCTCTTCATATGGAAATGTTCTGCTATTTGTTCTTGACGATACCCTTTTTCAATTAAGAGTTTGGTATGCATCAACTCACGTACTTTGCCAACGATATTGTTTAAAATACGCAAAGGGTCTTCATTTCTTGCTACCAGATCATAAAAGATTTCAATTGTCTTAGGTTGGTTTTTAGCAAGCAGTGCATTAGTTAACTCAAATATGTTTTCTTCTAAGTTTCTACTCACAAGTAATAAAACAGCTTTTTCATTAATTTCTTTTGTGTCATAAGCAAATAACATAAGTTTTTCTGCTTCTTGATTAATCAACGTGAAATCAAGGTTGGTTCTTTCTAATAACGCTTCTACAGCATCATCAGTAATCATATATTGGTATTTCTTAAACATGTTTTTAACAAAGTCAGGATATTCTGTTTTATCCATTTCCTTAATCTTTTCAATAAATGCATACTTAAATAAAGCATTACCTAAAGGTGAGTCCTCGGGTAATAACTCATTTTGTACAACAAGTAAGATGACATCAGGATTTGGTTTTTCTAAATATGAAATCCAATTTTTGACAACAGCTTCTCCTTCTTTTTCGATTTCTGCAAGATTGCGAACGACAATCACTTTTTGTTCAGCAAAAAAAGAAACTGTTTGTAAATCTTCAAGGATATCATCACTTGAATTTTCAAGTACATCATACTTAATGACATTGAATGGATCCACATTTAATTCTGCTATTTTTTCTTCAATTTTGTGATTCAATAAAAATTCATTATTACTGTAATAAAGGTAGATGGACTCGGCCATGGTCATGCCCCCTGACTGTTACTTACATTATACTAAAAAACGTCTCAAAATGGTAGACACATGGACCATTTTTCTTTCTTTTGATGATAAGTGTAGACAATGGTTCCCATTGTATCAGTTCTATAGATTAAAACTTCAGCCATTAAGAGTCGTTCGATTACCTTTCGATCAGGAAATCCGTACCGATTATTTTCACCTAATGATATTAAAGCAATTTTTGGATTAACATAAGAAATGAATGCATCTGTAGTCGATGTGGATGATCCATGATGAGGGACCTTTAAAACATCACTTTTAAGTTTATACCCATATTTTTCTATCAAATCGGCTTCAGCATTGTTTTCTATATCACCTGTAAATAAAAACATTTGATTCCCAATCATGATTTTAAAAACTAAAGCATTGTTATTAAGTTCTGGATATTCCTTAATCGGACCCAAAAATTCAATCAAAAATGTTCCACAACTGATTTGATCATCGGATTTCATTGGTGTCATCTTCTGATGATGTAAAGGATAGGTATTATAAGGATTTATGATGACATGATCAATATCAATGGCATCAATAACCTTTTGAGCTTCTTTGATGTGATCTAAATCACTATGGGTCAAAATCATATAATCTAGATGATAAATACCTAAGTCATTAATCAAAGACAATACATTTTGATAGCTGTCAATCAGAATGTTACATGAAGGAGATTCGAGTAAAAATGAATCACCTTGCCCTACATCAATCATATAAAGATTTGTTTCTTGGTTCACATGAATATCAAAAACATGGAAGAAAAATAATAATAAGATGAGTTGACTTCTGAGCAAAAGTGACTTGATGTTTCTTGATCTGAATAAATAGATTAAAAGGGCATAGTAAAGCATGATGCTATAGGCTGGTATTGAAGGGAGAACAAACGATATGTTGATGGACTGTATGGTTCTCATGATAACTTCAAAGTTCAAAAGTACCGATGATAATAAATGATCCAATTCAGGAATAAATATGACTAAAAGTGATAGTAGATAGATTGGGCCAGAAAGAAACATAATGATAAAAGGCATCAACATGATTAGAAATGGTGATAAGGTGGTCTGAAATGGAAGAATGCTTAAAATGATGATAACAGATAACATCAATCTCTTTAAATAAAAATTCAAGTTCTTATAAACAAAAGATGTCAAATTGATGAAATTCAAAATAACAAATAGCATCAAAAATCCTATATTGTATATCCACTCTATACGATACATAAGCATGATAAAAAAGGACAGGTGGATTATATCCAATTGTGAAAGATTCATTTTCAACTGTTTTGAAACGTATTGAATGAAATAGATTAGAAGAATCCTTAATACACTCATTGAAAATTGATTAAAATAAGCTACTACAAACAGTATGATAAGCACGATCACGAATTGTGTTTTTTCTGTAAAGCTAAAATAAAATAAGACTTTTTTTATCATAAGAAGCAATCCATAGATATGTAAGCCAGATACAGTAAATAAATATAGAATACCTAGATTCTTATATAGTGAGTTCTGTTCTTCTGTAAAGCTCTTTTCTCCAAGTATTAAGGCTTTCATATAAGTTTTCGACTCGAAATGGGATAAGTAGATATTGAGATCTTCTCGCAATTGGTAAAAGGTTTTCGAACGAGAGACAAATGTGATTGATTCTATATCAAGATACCCTCTCACATTTTGTGATAAATAATAATTTCTTTGATTAAAACCAAAAGGAATCGTTTGATTCCTAAATGGTTTTACATGAGCGTCAACAAAAACAATATCTCCGACTTGAAAAGCATCTTGATCAACATAAGCCTGAAAGTATTGACTTTTGTATTTTAAGATAATCATATCTGAATATTCATAAGATGTTAACTCAGTAATTTTTGATTCACCATGGATAGATATTGGCGTTACATGAGCATCAAATGTGTAGTATCGTGCTAGTAGCAAGAGAATTCCAATCATTATAACAGGAAATTTGACTTGCCTTCTTTGCCAGTATAAATAAACCAGTAAAATGATAAAAATCCAAGGATAAAAACATCCAAGGATCATTAAAAAAAACGCATATCCCTCTATATAGTAATCATCCCAAAGTAATATATGGCTTAATTTTTTCAAGAGTGACAATCCCTATATTTTTGACATTAATTAAATCATCGATGTTATTAAACTTCCCATACTGCTCGCGATAGATAATCAGTGAAGCAGCTCTTGTTTCCGTCATCCCTGGGATAGTGATCAGCTCTTTAAATCCAGCAGTATTAATATTGACCAGTATCGATGGTGTTTCAACAGTCACATGAATTGATGAAATCGTGATTTGCTTATCTCTACTTATCAATTCAGATTGATTAAATGATGATAAATCTGCATCATCAAGCAATCCTCCTGCATAGCTAATGACTTCCTCTAGTCTTAAAGGCTCAAAGAAATGATAAATACCAGGAAACACAACCGCACCTTTGATCTCTACTTCAATCATTTCTAATGGTGGTGCTGATTGATTGACATATTCAACCTCTTCTTGTCTGGGATATAACCAAAACCATCCTAGGACAACTAGGATGATCGTCATCATAATGGCTTGTTTCATAATCTTCCTCCACCTTATAGTAGAGTAATCATCCTAAATTACTATAAACTTTTATGATTAAATCATCAGATGGAGATCATAAAAAACATTAAAGCCATGTTTAAATAACATTTTTTTCTCTTTATGAGGCTGTTATATTATATTGATACATCTTTTTTAATAACACCACAGAAAAATTGCTATGGAAATAACTTTATAGATTGATATAATTAATTCAAATAAAAAAGGAGGGCCATATGAGGTATAAATTTATAATCTTAATTTTAATTTTATTTATGGTAGGTTGTCAAAAGGAACCCACCCCAATACCAATTGTTGAACTAAGTGGTGATTCGGAGATAACGATTGAGGTTGGTGGTGAATACGAAGAATTAGGAGCTATAGCAACCTACAACAATGAAACATTTGATGTTAGAATTACTAGCCAGCTTGATACAACAACATTGGGGACATATGTTATAAATTATTGTGCTATAGTAAATTCATCATGTGTTAGTGAAGTTGTAAGAACAGTCCATGTAGTTGATTCTACAAGTCCAGTTTTATCTTTAAATACAAATTCAGCAATAGTTATTGAATATGGAACGGACATTAAATTAGATGATTTCATCATTGCAGAAGATAATTATGATACAAAGGACATGCTTGATTTTCATTTTAGTAAACAGATAGATTACGAATCAATTGGGTCATATCGACTCTATTTTAATGCAACTGACTCTAGTGGAAATCAAAGCAATACGATAACTTGCACAGTTAATATCGTCGATTCAGTTTCTCCGAATTTATCCGTTGTCAATCATAATCCAATTGAAATCGAAGCTGGTATTGATGAACTACCCTTGAACTATTTCATCTATAATGATAATTATGATGCCCTAGAAGAAATCAAAATCTTTATCGAAAATGAAGATCAATTAGAAATAGGAACAACACAAGTCAATATATTCGCCAAAGATTCTAGTGGAAATCTAAGTCTTCCAGTTGAAGTCACTTTAACTCTCACAGATACAACAGCACCAACTTTAGCATTTTCTGAATTAGATGATTTCACTCATGAGCTGGGATCTGAATTTAGTAATGAATATTTGGTTTTATATGACAATTACAATCAGTATGACGATATCACATTGAATGTGACTGGTCATGTTGATATCAATATGATAGGAGAATATGAAATGAGTTATTATGCAATTGATTCAAACGGAAATCAATCTGGAAGTATCACAAAAAAAGTTACTGTTGTTGAAAGAGATGATACTTTGAATGCTTTTGAAAGATATATGAAAGATCACACATCACTTTATGATCCAGTAAAATTCGTTAATACATACTTATATGATCCAATGGAAAAATGTTACCGAGGATTGATTTTAAATCATAATGGAGGTTATGATCTTGCTTATTATTTCTTTTTAGACAATTATCCTGATGGTGAACATGTTTTAAGAAAGATTGTTTTTGTTAATCCAAGTGGTCCTAATATTGAACATGTATTACAAGATGATATTCATGAATATGTGTTTAGAATTCCAGTTGAATATGCAATTGGTTTTGGATCTTTTACAGTATTGACATATCCTCATGAAGAAAATAATGTTACTGTTGAGTATTGGCAAGGTAGTTTTTCATTTAATAATGCTAATAATTTAGATGTTGATTATTTATTGACATTAGATTTAAAACCTGGCAACTGTAAATAGATAAAATAAAAAGACCGATGAGGTCTTTTTAATTGGCATTAAGATATCCAATAATCATTGAATCAATAACTTGTCCCAAAATAATCTTCAATCTTTCAAACTGATCAAGCCGTGTGGCTTTTGGTACATTTTTATAGATAAAAATTGCTCCTGTCATAAAGACATCTATTCTAGAATTAATAACTAGAACTTGCTTGTCTGTTAAATCTTTAAGTCTTTCATCCTTTTTCATAATATAACAAAGTTTGCATAGCGCTTCAGCTGAATGTGTGTGACTCGTATCTGGAACTACGATGTTTAAATAAAAATCTGGATAATTCAACCCATAATACAAGAGATTGTTATAACGATTATATAAAGATATATTATCGATTTCTATATACTCCTCAACAAAAACACCAATGGCACTAAGGAGTTCTTCTTTTGAACTGAATTGCTCATAAATTGGCATAACAGAGCAGCCAATCCTATCAGCCAATTTGCGCATGCTTATTTTTTTTACACCAATTTCAAGAGCTAATTCATATGCCGATTCTAATATTTTCTCTTTTGAATATAATTTCTTCGCCATTTTAATCACCTCATGTTTCTAAAATCATAAAAAGACTTGCTTTTTGATTCAACACTAATCAGATTCAGTCTCACTTTTTCTTGTTAAAATTTCATTTTCATTCATCTCTTTAATAACCAATGTTTTAAATACTAAATCATGAATTGATTTTCTATCATCTCTTACCAAAACAAAAATAAATGAAATAAAAGATGGAACGATGAGTAACCCTTTTAAAACTCCTCGATATAGATAGATCATTCTATTATCTATTCTTTTAAGATCATCATTTGTTACTTCAATATGAAGAAAATATTTTCCTATTGATTTGCCATATAGTGCAAATTCAATCAATCCAAAATAAAATATTGATAAAATAGTGCCTTCCCAAAAGTTTAGATTAAAATTAAATCCAAATCCTGAAAAGGTCATTGTTCCAAACCCAAATAACCGATTAAGTAGAACACCAAATAACATCATAACAAATACATCAATCATAAATGCAACTAATCTTAGGCCAATTGGCTTTTTGTACATTATAAACCCTCCCGTTAATCATATTATATTTATTATAACAAAAATTTTGTTAAAATCATCCTGTGATATTGCCATAGAATCATATTAACTTTACTCACATCATATGTCTGATGAATATAAATGTAAGACATTTCATTCTTTTTTGTTCAGTTAAAAAGAAAATCGCCTACTTATAGGCGACAATATAGTGCTTTCTAGAATCTATTCCATCTTTGACTTCAACTCTGAAGCCCAAAGATTCCAATACTTCCTGATAATAAGAGATAGGATAAACATATTGAGTTATTTTTTCTACTTCATGATTTATTTCTAAAGTATGAAATAATTTGTTATCTTTAGTTTTCACATACCATTCATAATGTATGGGATCATCTTCTATTTCAACATAAGCTTTATATGTTTCTAATACTTCTTCCTTATAGATATCAAAGATGAAAATACCATCTTTATTGAGTGCCTGATAGATGTGATAAAAAACTTGACGAATACCCTTAAAATAATTGACCACATCAAACATGGCAAGCACGACATCAACTTTGATTCCTAATGAGTTTCTTAGATCATGCTCATAGAGCATAGGACTCAGCTCATGTTCTTGTATTCTATTTTGAGCTAATGATAACATATCAGTATCATTATCTATACCAATAGCTAGATGATTGTTTTTAAGTAATTCTAATAATAAGTATCCAGAACCACAACCAGCATCAACAATTGTTTGATCTAATCCAATATATGGTCTTAACCATTGATAGATAGCTTCGTAATCTACATCAGCCATCAATAAATCATATGCTCTTGCAAACATTATTTAACCCTTTTAATACCTAATAGACGTTGATCAAAACCATAAAATCTTCTATCATCTTCTTGAAATAGATGAACAATGACATCTCCACAGTCTATTAAAACCCAAGTGCCACCTTTACCTTCAATATGTTTAACTTCATCAGCTAACAATGCTTTTTTTATGTGATTGATTGCTGCATTCGCTTGTCTTTCGTTTGTTGTAGCAATCACGAAATAATCATAAAATGGTGATGTTTTATCAAAATCGTAAGCTTTTAAATCTTTTACTTTTAAATCTTCTAATGCTTGAATGATTTTATTCAATTTTTCCACGGTTTACCTCCATATAGTAAGTGTATGCATTAAGTTGTTCCAAAGCAGGAACAAGTTTTTTTGTTTCTAAATAATCGATACTTGCTTTCATGACATATTCACATGCACGATCTAAATCATGAAGTGCAAGCTCGTAAATGTATTGTGCATCATCAAATTTACGATTGGGTTCACAGGAATCACTAATTAAAATGACTTTTTCGATGTCGGACATACCTATTCTACCCCAAACATGATATCTAATAGCATTTAAAACATCTTCATCAGTCATACCAAAATATAATTCTAATGTTCTTGCAGCAGCAAAAGCGTGATATATGACTGGAGTATCAACAAATCTTTTAATTATTTCTAAATCAAGGTCTTCTATTTGTTTATCCAACGAATCATATTTCGCATAATCATGAAAGAGTGCAGCAATACCAACTTTTTCTTCATCTAGATTATAGACATGTGCTAAGCTGATTGCTGTTTCATAGACCCCTAAGACATGTTTTAATCTCTTGGGATGCCCTTTAAGTTTTTCTGTTACTATTTTCTTTAATTCTTCAATCATTGAAATGTAGCCTCCGTCATGCTTAAGTGCATGCCTTTGGGATATGTTATCTTCAAATGCATTGGTCCAACAACGTGCAAAAATCCCATATCAGCAAATGTGATTTGAGTTTTCCCTCTAGGAATTCTCAATGCTTTTTCCTCATAGTCTTTGACAAATACTTTAAAATGCTCTTCTTTATTTAAGAATAAATCCTTAACTCTTTTTGCATTGGTTTTGTGAATTCTTATACTTTGATCACCATAAAAGACTGCATTGATCTCCTGACCTGTAAAAACAATAGAAATCAATCCTTCAATGAAGAGCGCTTGTTGATCTTTTATCTGGTATATTCTTGGCTTCATCTCAGTATCTGGAATCAAGTTTTTATAAATCTCATAGGGTAATAGTTGATGTAGATAACCTTCTTGATAAAGACCAGGCATATCGTAGATAATCTGATTACCAAAGGGCTGTGACAATGCTTCTTGTGTTAACCCAGCTTTTTTAAAAGCTAGTGCTTTGGTCTGATTGGTCAAAGCTTTAAAGATTGTCGTCTTTCCACTATTTTGAACACCAAGCAAATAGATGTTTTTATGCTTATAGGATGAAAGATACTTTTTTAAATTCTCAATATCTATCATATTTTTCGCTGACATCAAAATAATGTCTTGAAAAGGTACATTTAATGAGCGTGCCTTTTGTGTTAACTTCTCTACTAATTTATCTAGATTCGTACTTCTAGGAAGTAAATCTATTTGGTTAATGATGTAAACAAAATGAGCGTCTGGTTGATATCGGTAAACTGGATAACTA
>JAIPGC010000049.1 GCA_021736335.1 Acholeplasmataceae bacterium
GGCTTCTCCCCATTTGATCAAGAAGTTATCAATCCTTCTTATGAGTCTCTGAAATTTTTACCTAATCAAATTGGTCAATTTTCAATTATTATTTGCGAGTTACCTACCATTTTCAATGACTCAGCAAAACAATTAATTAGCTTAATCAAGGATATAGAACCAGATTATTTACTGATGTTTGGTCAAGCAGGTGGAAGAACATCTATCTCAATCGAGCGTGTTGCCATTAATATTGACGATGCAAGCATACCCGATAATCGAGGCAATCAACCTAAAGATCAACCTATAATATCAGATGGTCCTTCAGCATATTTTTCAACTTTACCGATTAAAAAAATCAAAGAGCATCTAGTAAATCACGGCATACCTACCTCAATATCAAATAGTGCAGGAACATTTGTATGTAATCACTTAATGTATCAAGTGCTTCATTTTCTTGAGATAAACAATATAAAAACGAAATCTGGTTTCATCCATGTACCGTATATCCATGAACAAACGAAAGAAAAAATAGGTATGTATTCTATGAGTCTAGAAGATATTACTAAAGCAGTCACAATAATCATCAAATCATTAGAAGAGGATTTACTATGAAAGAATATACTTTGTTTGAACTCATAGATGGATTGAATGAGCACCAATTTACATCAGTTGATCTAGTTCATATGTATTTAAATCAAATCAAAAAATATGATCACTATTTAAATTCAGTTGCTGAACTTAATCCTGATGCTTTGGAAATAGCTAGAACATTAGATGAAGAAAGATTTTCTAAAGGACCGAGAAGTTTGCTGCATGGCATCCCCATACTAATAAAGGATAATATTAATACTGTTGATAAAATGCATACGACAGCTAATTCATTAGCACTATCCGATTTGATTGCCCCTTATGAAGCAACAATCGTAGAAAAACTTCGAAATGCAGGTGTTATCATTCTTGGAAAATCAAACTTATCTGAGTTTGCATATTTCATGAGTTATGATCAAATGCCTTCAGGATACGGTTCAAGAAATGGTCAAGTTAAAAGTCCATATAATGAAAAAATAGATCCACTCGGATCTTCTACTGGCTCAGGTGTTGCAGTTGCAGCTAATCTTATATGTGTTGCAATAGGAACAGAAACAAATGGTTCACTCATAGCTCCTGCTTATCAGAATTCAATCGTCTCAATAAAACCAACTTTTGGTATGGTTTCTAGATACGGGATCATCCCAATATCTGAAACCCAAGATACTGCTGGTCCAATGGCAAGAAATGTCATTGATTGTGCTCTTCTATTAGATATTATTGCTGGAGATGATGAAAAAGATTCTTATACATCTGAATATCCATCACATAAGCAAGATTTGATCAATGCACATAAAATGTCAGTCTCTGGAAGAAAAATCGGCATTTTGCAATTTAAAGGACATCCATACAATGAAGAAGAGACAGCTGTTCTTGATGAAGCAAGAGAAAAATTCATCAATCTTGGCTGCATAGTTGAAAACGTAGAAATTGAACCAAAACCTCTAAAAAATGATGAATCTTTACTCTATGAATTCAAATCTGGATTAAACCAATACTTACAATCTGTATCTGGTTATACAAAAATGAAGTCACTTAAGGATATTATCGAGTTTAATCAATTGGATCCAGAAAGAAGATTAAAATATGGACAGAGCATCTTGATCGCTGCTGAAAAAACCAGTGGTGATTTAAAGGATCCCAATTATTTAGAAATTAGAAAAAGATTACTTCAAGAGGCTATTCTTTTGGATAATATCATGAATGAGAAACAATATGATACACTGATATCAACACATTGGGCTGGATATGCTCCTATCGCTGGTAATCCATCAATTTGTGTACCAGGAAAGCCACTTACAGATCTAAACCCTATCTCAGTCGTATTCGTTGGAAAGAAATGGGAGGACTCTGTACTCATTTCAATTGCACATGCCTATGAAGAAGCAACTCACCATCGTATACCCCCTATTTTAAAATAATATTACCGACTTTAGGACAAATATTTATGTGTTTTTTAACACATTTTACCGATTTGTCCTTTTCAATTGAGTTTATACGCATTTAGGTATATTTTAAAGGTGTAAGGTGGTGAAATTATGTCGAAACTTTTTATAGTCACCGGTGCAAATGGACATTTAGGAAATTCAATCATTCGTATTTTAAGAAATCAAAATCATTTGGTTAGAGGTTTGGTACTCCCATCTGATTCTATCAAAATGCTTACAAATTTAGGTGTACAAATCTATAAAGGTGATGTTAGAAAATTGGAAACATTAGAACCTTTATTTGATATTTCAAACCTAGATCAAGTACCTGAAGAAATCATCGTTATTCATACTGCAGGTATCGTTTCAATTACTGCAAAGAAAAATCCATTAATGGAATCTGTGAATATCGATGGTACAAGAAATCTTGCAGATTTATCATTAAAGTATCATGTAAATAAGTTTATATATGTCAGTTCTGTTCACGCCATTCCTGAAAAAGAAAATAATGAAGTGATTACTGAAGTTGATTCATTTGACCCAGATTTAGTTCAAGGACCATATGCTAAAACAAAGGCAATCGCAACTCAATATGTGCTTGATAGAGTCAATGATGGTTTAAATGCTATTGTTGTTCACCCTTCAGGAATTATTGGTCCTTATGATTTTGGTAAAGCCCATATGACGATGATGTTCGAAGATTACTTAAATGGTTATCTGACTTCGAGAATCAATGGTGCCTATGACTTTGTTGATGTAAGAGATGTTGCCAGCGGTATCATCCAATCTTCAGTCTCAGGTAAAATTGGATCTTGTTATATACTTTCTGGTCATCAAACAGCACTTAAAGATTTTTTCAATCGTCTACGTATCATGAGTGGAAAAAAGTTGCGTATTAATGTATTACCCATGTGGTTTGCAAAACTCTCTGCACCTCTAGCTGAACTGTATTATAAAATAAGAAAATTACCCCCTATTTACACTGCATATTCCTTATATACATTACAAAGCAATTCTAATTTCTCACACGAAAAAGCTTATCATGACCTAAATTACACACCAAGATCCTTTGACGAAACACTTTACGATACGATGAAGTGGTTGGTTCAAGAAAACAGAATTAAACGTCTTCGTGTGATTCATTTTATTAAGGCTTTAACTCCAATAAAGAAACTATAAAAAAAGAAGCTCGGCTTCTTTTTTCTATTTGTAATCCTTAAATTTTGATTGGTCGGCTATCAACCAATATGAACTACCATCTGTTGTTCTATCTAGAAATCCATAAATAATTAAATATCTTCTAAGTGTCACATAATCACTATAAATTTCTTTAAGGATTTCATTCACTTCGGATTCATTATACTTTTTATCTTTTTCGAAATGATGACAAATCATACCTAATAAAATGTATTTTCTCTTCTCCTTTGCCGGAAAAACTTTAATTATCAATGGATTATTTGAAATAAGCAACGTCTGTTTTGTTTTTAAAATATCCAATCCAGTAATATCAAACATCTTGATCTCCTTCATCATCTAAGATTAATAATTCCTCATCAATTTCCTTACCTTCATACCAAGCCTTGGCTGCAGAAATCTCTTCTCTACTCAATTGATGACCATAATCTGTCCAGAAAACTTCTACACTTGCATTTGCACTTTGAAGCATTTGTGTGAGTTCCTCAACTTCATGATTGGGCATCATCTTATCATTCCTACCCGCTCCAATAAAAACTTTAGTCCCTCTTAAATTTGGTAGATCAACATCTCTCATAGGAACCATGGGGTGAAATAAAATCGCTTTATGGAATGCTTGTTCATAATGGAATAATACTGACGTTGCAATATTAGCACCATTGGCGTAGCCAATGGCAACAACGTTTTTACAATCAAACTGATATGTTTTACCTGATTTTCTAACGAAATCACACAAGTTATGTGTTTCATCAACCAAACTCTCGATATCAAAAACATCCATGGATTTGCGTTTATAAAAGCGTGGCATACCATATTCAGATATATTTCCTCTTACACTTAGAACGTTTGCATTTGGATCAATTTGTTTAGCAATGGGCAATAAATCTTTTTCATCACCACCAGTGCCATGTAACATTAACAATGTAATACCATTTGTTCCTTTAAGAAAAATGTGTTGCATAGGGCTCTCCATTCATTTACAGCAATGCTGATTTTTAATGAATCTAATGGTGCCTGAGATTTCTATGTGGATTGAACTAAACTACCTTCTTCACGCTTATTTTACCATGATTTTTTGATTATATTCATTGTTTTTGCATAGCAATCAATTTTTAAATATTAAAAAAATATTATTTGAATGCTTATGATTAACAACATTCACAATAAAAATACAATTATGTTCATTTTTTTCTTGTATCGTTTTTATATTAAGATAAAAAAGTGTATAATTGATGTATACAAAATTTGTTCAACTCTAAGTTAAGGTGTGATCCTTTGAAAAAGAAAAAATATTGGTACAAAATAGATAATGCTGGAAAAATATTTCCTGCTGTTTCCAAAGACGATCGTAGCAATGTATTCCGTCTTTCTTTTTATCTTGATGAAGTTGTAGACCCACTGATTCTTGAAGAAGCTGTGAATAAAGTATTGCCTAGATTTGAAACATTTGCTGTTCAATTAAAAAATGGTTTGTTTTGGAATTATTTTGCTGCAAACAACCACCATTTTGAAGTTTTTCCTGAATCAGCTCAATTATGCAAATATTTTAAACCTATGAATAATCGCGGTTATCTTTTTAAAGTATATTATCATGATAACAAGATTTCACTAGAAACATTCCATGCGATTACAGATGGGACTGGTGCTCTTCATTTCTTAAAATCTATCGTCTATCATTATTTTAAATTACGTGGATTCAAAATTGATCATGAGGGCAAGATATTAAGTGAGAAACCTTATTCAAAAAAGGAAAGTGAAGATAACTTTGTTTCAAATTATGATAAGGATAAGAGAAGAAATCTCCAAGAAGAAAAAGCTTATCACATTGAAGGTGAACGCTTTAGTCATCATTGGTTCTTATTCCTAAAAGCAAAGGTAAATACAAAATCATTAATCGAATTAGTTAAAAATAAATATCATACAACAATCACAATTTATATGACTGCTCTTTTAGCTTATAGCATTTATAAGGAATCAAATGACTTTACTGGAAATAAGAAGCCATTAAAAATATTTGTTCCTGTCAATTTGCGTCCATATTTTGATTCAACCACTTTAAGAAACTTCTCCTTATACATAAAGGGAACTTATGACAGTATGAGAACCGATTGGACATTTGAAAATATGCTAGAACTAACGAAAGAACAATTCAAAGATCAATTAGATAAAGATAAACTTCAATCAAGAGTAAGCTCACTCGTTGGATTTGAAAAGAATGCTTTCTTACGCATTATGCCACTTTTTATCAAAACGATAGCATTTAAAATCGGCTACAATATATTAGGCGAAAGTATCAGTAGTTGCTCTATTTCTAATCTAGGTATCGTCGATTTGCCATCTGGTTTTAAGAACAAGATTATTGATGTTGACTTTGTTAATGCTGCATACGGATTATCTATGACACTTATTTCTCTTGACGACTATTCAAATATTATTTTTAGTACACCGATTAAAGAACTAGCAATTATTAATCATGTTATATCATCCTTGGTGAATGAAGGACTAGATATCACTCTAGATACTAATTTTAAGGAGGATTATGATGAAATATTGTAAATCTTGTCATGTACATTATGATACGACATTGGAACATTGCATGCTTTGTAATGGAGAACTTGAGCAAGAGGGAGAGCAAGTATCTGTATATAAGTTCAGTGACATCATGATTAAATCACATTCCAAATTCTTCTATCGCTTGTTTTTATTTGCTAACATCATCAGTGCGATTGTCAGTTTGTATCTTGATTTAAGAAATGGATTACCACTGACTTGGTCATTGGTCGTATCAATTACAAATATTTACGTTATTGTCATGTTCATTATTCTTGCTATACCTACACTTTGGACTTCAAAATTAACGAAGAGTATTATTGTTACTGCTATGGCAATTGTTTTATTGGGATTGGCAATTAGAGATTACTCTTGGGCAATTGATTTCGTCTTCCCAATTGCTGTAGGAACTAACATCTTCTTAATTTCTTTATTGATTGTAGTCAACAAGAAAAAATGGTATGACTACTTTGCTGGCCTCATCATCATTACAATTATTGGATTCGTTCCTGGATTATTAAATTTATTACATCTAACAACGGAAAGACTCCCTAGTTTCATTTGCTTTTCATATGCTTTAGTGACATTTTTGGGGATCGTGTTTCTCCCTTCAAAATCAAGCAGAGAAGAATTCAAACGCAGATTCCATGTTTAAGACGATACCTCATCGTCTTTTTTTTTAAAAAAAAACCACATTCACTGTGGTTTTATATCCTGATTCACTTCGTGATTTTGATGATTGATTATGTCTGGCTTATTCATCATTTGTTGAACCATATAATTGAAAATATCTTTTCTGGTTATTAATCCAATGAATGTACCAAAATCATCAAGTACTGGTACGAAATTTTGTCTTGTTGCTACATCAATAATATCTTCCATGTTTGTGTAAATAGGTACAGATACATTGTCTTTATTTCTTGGAACTTTCGAAACAGGAATAGACTCTGTTTTTGAAAAGTTTAATTGTCTGTCTTTGATAAACCATAATAAATCGCCTTCACTCAATGTTCCTACATATGCCCCTTTTCTATCTAAAATAGGAATTGAGTTATATCTATAAATCTGCATTTTTTCTAGAGCTTGTCGGATGGTATAATCATCATACAAATATGCCACCTTTTCTTTTGGTGTCAATCTAAATAGGACGTTCATAGTTACTCCTTAATATTAAATTTGTTAAATTCTACTTGCAAAATATACAATTTTTTCGAGGTTCTAAGCTACATCTAAGTAAAAATATTCGACCTTTTGGTCAATCAATTATCTCCTGGTCCGTGCACATATAATCCAAAATTATATCTGTAACTTGCTGCCACAAGCACAGTTAAAAGAGTTTCTACGAAAAAATAAATAACTGATTTCATAATGAACCTCTCGAATTGTTTCTACAAATTTATTATAACACAGTTATAATGATTTTGTTAAATAATGCACACAAAAAAGGAAGACCTTTTGAGTCTTCCAATATTATCTTAAACGTTAACGCCTCTTCTTCCACGGATAATTAAGATTATCGTGAAAGTCATTGTGTATAAAATACATCCTAATAGTGCAATCCAACTCCACAATGTCTCATTAGGTGTACCATATGCTAATGAAGGAATGAATAGAATAGCAAATAATGGCAATGCCATACTAATGGCAGTTCCTGATCCTAAAACCATTTCTTCAGCTACTGGTGTTTCAAGGTTTGGATCAATACCTTTTAATAATGCAAGACCCGTAGATGCAACACCTGTGAGCATACCAAACAAACCAATAAAATATTCATCATTATAATTTCCATATATGCGTTTAGTCATGTATTTCAAATAGAATAATGTAACAATACCAGCAACAGCAGCTGTAACTATCAACTGAACACCATAAGATGCTAAGAAATCAAGAGTGATTGTCAAAACTGAGCCAGCAATCATAATATTGAATGAAAATGATGCAATATTAGAAAGTACATAGTTATTGGTCATGAAACGAATGTTTTTACCCTTTTTCTCAAAGGCTTTTAGGCCTTGTTTATAAAGAAGAGCAATCAAGATACCTATAATGAAGTTAAAGCCCTTGAGTAGCCCATAAACAGTGCCACCAATACCTGTGGTTCCTAATAAGCTATGTGCTAATAATAAAATGAGATAAACAAACCCATAAATAATCGAAATAATAATGGCTTGGGTTGTTAATCCATCTAAAAGAGAAATTTCTTTAACCATATCAATTTCAACTGTAGCAGTTGATGTAGACTCTTCATTATATTTCTTAGAATTAACAAATCCTCTTTTTCTACTGATGATATTAATTAAAATAACACCAATAGTACCACCAAAGACAAATCCCAAAAAGGCATACGATACACCAAGTGTAGCGCCATTTCCTCCTAGCATATCTGTCCACATATTACCTATTGATAATGCTAGTCCAGGTCCTTGTCCAAATCCTAAAGCGACTAACATACCTGAGCCTAAAAATTTATCACTAAATAGTAAAAATACCAAAATGATACCGACAATAGCTTGAAGTGAATAAGTACTTGTAATCAACATACCAGTTGACCAAATCTTTTTCTTTATTTTGCTAGTATCTCTTTTCAGAGCAAGAGCAATAAAACCAATAGCTAATGCATGATATACAATATATCCCATAACGTCTACATCAATGAAAGTATCTTCACCAATCACAATTGGTGCAAGTATCAATGATAAGACCAATCCAATAAAACCACCTAATAAAGCTGTTGGAATAACAACCTTATTCAAACCAGGTACCCAAGTTTTTAGTACCTTAGCAACAAACATCAAAACACCGATGAGTAGGAAATACGTGATAATGCCCCATTCTTGCATGTTTTTATTCTCCTTTTATATAATTGATTGAATCCATAAATAGCATTGGGTCGTTGATTCTGATGAGAAATGTTTTTTCACCATAGTCAAAGGAAAGAAAATTCTTCTGAGTTAGGACAAGCCCTTCTATTTGGTCAACATGAAAATCATGTTGGTGTTTTTGATTTTTTAATATCAACACCTTATCTTTTAAGGTGATAGCCATATCACCTTGAACAATCCTTCTTCTTCTTTGAAAGTCAATTTCTATTAATCTACCAGAAGAATGAAGTTCTTTTTGACTGATTTCTGGTATCATTTTCTTTTGAAATTGATCCCACATAATGAAATTATCAAATGGTAATCCTTCAATCAATTCATATGGATTGATATGTGCTATTTTACCACAATGATTGCATAAAATATCATTCCCACTTGGTTTTATGGTTTGTATCCCTTGACACTTAGGACATGCATAAATGTATTGATTGATTCCAGTGGCTTTTTGATTTGATTTGTATATGATTTTCTTTTCTCTATTCCAATCATAATCATTAAAAGCAATCGCATCAATTAATTTTTTTTCAATCTGTTCAACTGTCATTTGATTGATGTCTTGAGGTGTTAATAATGGCTCATAATGAATGTGAAAATCACCTTTATCTCTACGAACTCCCCATCTAGGAGCTGCAAGATATCCACCATTAATTTTAGCTAAGACGACCTCATGTTGAATCTTTTTTACTAATTTGGCAGTTGTAAATAACGGTATATCACTTTGTTGACCAAAATAGGAAGCATTTCCTTCAGGAAAGAGCATAATACCTCTTTTCTTTTTGTGAATCGTATCAATGATACCTCTTATGGTTTGAACATCGCTTTGACCTTTTCTTTTAGCTATTGATTTAATGATCTTAGTCAATAAAAAATTGTATATAGGGTTAGTATATAGCAAGTTGCCAGTCACTGGATATGGATATTTATTCAATTTTAAGCTAACAAATAGAGGATCATGTAATGAAGGATGATTGGATATTAAGATATAAGGATCTTTCCTCTTTGGATCAAAATTCTTATATGTGAATAAAAAATGATATTTTGGATAAAATATTAATTTAAGTGTAATTCTTCCTATCTCTTCAATCAACCTCATATTTTCACCTTATCTACCATTATACTCAAAATACTTTGAATTACAAAATATATTTAACTCAGAATAAAAAAAAGGGTTAAAGTTTGTCTTTAACCCCCATTTGATTGTTATAATTCTAATAAAGGTAAATCAAATGCTTCACATACACCTTGACATGAACATTGACCATCATAAATATTAACACCTTTTCTAAGTGGTATTGAATTATTCATTGCTGCATATAGTCCTAAGTCAGCAATCATTAATCCATATTTCAAGGTTGCATTGTTTAAAGCTATTGTGGATGTTCTTGGTACAGCACCTGGCATATTAGCAACAGAATAATGAATGATGCCATCAACGACATATGTTGGATTATCATGATAAGTTGCTTTGCTAACTTCTGTTGAACCACCTTGGTCAATAGCAACATCAACAATCACACTTCCTGGACGCATATCTTTATAATAAGCTCTCTTAATGAGTTTAGGTGCTTTAGCACCTGGTAATAAGACAGCCCCAATAACTAAATCAGAATCCTTAATTGATCTTTCAATGTTGTCACTTGAACTATATAAAGTTTGAATGCGATTTCCATAAATATCATCTAAGTATGTCAATTTCTTTAAATTGATATCAAGGATTGTAACTTTTGCTCCAAGTCCTACGAGCATTTTTAAAGCATTCTCACCAACAACACCAGCACCAATAATAGTTGCTTTTGCTTGATCAACACCTGGAACACCAGAAATTAAGACACCACTACCACCAAAAGGTTTTTCTAAATATTTGGCACCTTCAATTGCACCTAGGCGACCAGCTACTTCACTCATTGGTTTTAAGCATGGTAATGAACCATCTTCTAATTCAATGGTTTCATAAGCAATGGATTGAGTTTTTGATTGAATCAATGCATATGTTAATGCTTCATTTGCAGCCAAATGTAGGTATGTATAAAGAAGTAATCCTTCTCTTAAATAACCAAATTCTGATTCAAGTGGTTCTTTTACTTTAACAATCATCTCTGATTGATCCCAGACATCTTTAGCTTTTGCTACAATCTTTGCTCCTGCCAAAACATAATCAGCATCACTAAATCCAGAGTTTACTCCAGCATTTTTTTCCACCAAGACACTATGTCCGTGATGAATGTACTCTTTAACACTACTTGGTGTTAACCCGACACGAAACTCGTTGTTTTTTACTTCTTTGACCGTTCCAATAATCATGTTTCTCTCCTATTAAAATTAATCGTATTCTATACAATTATTGTAACATATTTTATCATTAAAATGATAAGAAATTTATTGATTTATTTTATTGTTTCTATAATATACTCTTATGATGTCTTTTAATTTAGAAGGTTCTTGCAATAAAGCATGGATTGTATTCAACCCTTCTCGATTTTTCTTAGTTTCCAACCATAAATTCAAATATCCATCTGGACCATATTTTTCTTTAATATGATCAAATGCTCTTTGAAGATGTTCATCTTCTGATAAATCAGG
>JAIPGC010000050.1 GCA_021736335.1 Acholeplasmataceae bacterium
AAAATCACTACTTTCTATAGAAAAAATTATACCATAAAAGCATAAATTCATTCTACATCGTTTTATTTGACTTTCAAAGTAAAAAGCCTATAATCGTAATCAATAGGAGGTATAAAAATGAATTTACCACTTTTCGCAATCATGATGGTCTGTTTTGTTTTAGCTGTTGTACTCGCAATATATTTATTCAAGAGGAAAAAAGTTTATTATATACCATCAGCAGCAATGCTTGGTATATCATTTCTTCTGCTTGGGTATACTCAAGTCTCTATTGATCAAGGTGGATGGAATGATCTAGGATATGTTATATTAGCTTTTATGATATTTTTCTTATCAATCATCACAACACTTATCGTTTTCATCTATAGATATTTCAAATATAAGAAAAAAGACGCAAAGGACAGTTAAATTAACTGGCCTTTTACTTTTTATAATATATGATGTAAGATAGTATTAATATGATCCATCATTAAGGAGTACACTCATGAATAAAGATTATCCTTATCCTTCAAAAAGAACAGTTGTTTATGCAAAAAATGGAATGGTAGCAACCTCACAGCCTCTGGCTGCACAAGCTGGTCTAGATATTTTAAAACAAGGTGGAAATGCTATTGATGCTGCAATTGCAGTCGCTGCTGCTTTAACTGTCGTTGAACCTACATCAAATGGTATTGGCGGAGATAATTTTGCCTTAATTTGGCATCAAGATCAATTACATGGATTAAATAGTAGTGGACATGCTCCAGAGTCATTAACAATTGAAGCTTTAGAAGATAAAGGAATCAAAGAGATGCCAAGATTTGGATTTACTCCGGTCACTGTGCCCGGAGCTGTTGCAGGTTGGGCCGAAATGTCTAAGAAATTTGGAAAGCTTGCATTTTCTGAAGTCTTAAAACCAGCAATTAATTATGCAAAAAATGGATTTGCTGTTTCACCAACTGTTGCTCAATATTGGAAATCAGCACATAAAATATACCAAAGTCATCTTAAAGGTGAGGAATACTCATATTGGTTTGAAACCTTTTTAAGTGATGGTCAAGCTCCTAATGAAGGTGATTTGTTCTATCTTAAGGATCATGCTAAAACCTTAGAAGATATAGCAAATACTGATGGAAATAGCTTCTATCATGGTGAGATTGCTGACAAGATTGATGCTTTTTCTAAAAAGTATGGTGGCTATCTTAGAAAAAGCGATTTAGAAAGATATCAACCACAATGGGTAAAACCAATCAGTGTTTCCTATAAAGGGTATAACGTGTGGGAAATTCCACCTAATGGACAAGGTCTAGTTGCTCTTATGGCTTTAAATATTATCGAAGATTTCAATTTTAAAGAAAAAGAAAAACTTGAAGTCTATCACAAACAGATTGAATCCATCAAACTTGCATTTGCAGATGGACTGGAATATATTAGTGATCCAAAAACCATGCAAATGTCAACGGATGATTTATTATCAAAAAAATATGCAAAATCTAGAGCAAAACTCATTGCTAAAGAAGCTGAAATCAGAACATTTGGTAAACCAAATGCTAGTGGTACTGTTTATCTTGCTACTGCTGACAAAGATGGCAATATGGTTTCCATGATACAAAGCAACTATATGGGATTCGGATCTGGTCTTGTTGTACCAGGAACTGGCATAGCCTTACATAATAGAGGACACAATTTCAGTTTAGATCCTAAAAAGGATAACTGTCTTGCCCCAAATAAGAAACCATACCATACCATCATCCCAGGATTTCTAACTAAGGGTAAACAACCAATAGGTCCATTTGGTGTGATGGGTGGATTTATGCAACCTCAAGGCCACTTACAGGTCGTGATGAATTTAATTGATTTCAAAATGAATCCCCAATCTGCACTAGATGCCCCAAGATGGCAATGGATGGAAGGAAATCACATATCAGTAGAACCAAGTGTACCTAAACGTATCATTAGTGGTTTGATAAGTAAAAAGCATTTGGTGAAGATAGAACCTAATTTGGGAAGCTTTGGACGTGGGCAAGTCATCATTAGAAATCCTAAAACAGGTGTTTATGCTGGTGGAACAGAAAAAAGAGCCGATGGCTCTATTGCTGCATATTAAATATAAAGGTTTCAGCAACTTGCTGAAACCTTTTCTTTACAATTGTTTGTACATGATTTGAACATTTTCAATTTCATCTAAAATCTCATATCCATTTTCTAAATACATGTTCATCGTTCCACGATATCTTTGATCTTTATTGTTCATGGATTCGATTGGACAAGCTATCATACCATCAAAACCTAAACCTTTATAATACTCAATCGCATGAGTCAGTAATTGTCTTGCAATACCTTGACCTCTAAAGTCTGGATGAATGATAAAGCAGATGGATAGTGCAACTTTCTTTCCGATAACATAAGGTGAAAGCAGTTTTTCTAAGCGCGGAAAATATTGAACTTCATTGACGTTAAGCCAACCGATGCATTGATGATCTTTGTAGAGTAAGAATCCTGTCATTTGCCCATCTTGAATCGCTTGAATAGATGCTTGTTTATTTTCTTCACCAGTTCTTTTTATCCATTGTTCAAAAGATAGATTGTTGTGATAAAAATGACAAAAACACGATTTCCATTGTGGTGCATGTGTAAAAATCATGCCTTCTAGATAATCAGTAAAATCTTTTGTTAAATCAGGACTCAATTTCTTGATTTCAATCATATGATCACCTCATACTCAAATTATATCATAACATCATAGCTCATGATTTTTTTTAAAATTGAGTAATCGATTAAAACAAGGTATAATTAACCTTGAATAGGAGTGGTTATATGTATCCAATGATTGACAAATTTATTGAAAAATTAATTGCTGGTTCTACACCTCAAGCACCGCTTTGGAACATTGAGCTTATTAAGGCAGGCAAGCAACCTGGTTGGAACTATATCGATGGTTGTATGATGACTTCCTTATTAGAATTATACAAACAAACAAAGAATTCAACTTATCTCAATTTTGTTCAAAATTACATTGATTACTATGTCTTTGAAGATGGTTCAATCCTTGGATATGATCAAGAAAAGTATAGTACGGATGATATATGTGAAAGCCGTATCCTTTTTGATCTCTATGATATAACGAAGAAAGAAAAATATTCAAAGGCGATCGATTATACTTATCAACAGATTTTGTCCCATCCTAGAACGCATGCAGGTAATTTTTGGCATAAGAAGATTTATCCCAATCAAGTTTGGTTAGATGGCTTATTTATGGCTCAACCATTTTATACGCGCTATGAAACCCATAGAAATAATAAAAAGAATTACAATGATATTCTTAATCAATTTAAAAACGTCAGAAAATTAATGTTTGATGAAGATAAAAAGCTGTATTATCATGGTTATGATGAATCAAAATCGATATTTTGGGCTAATCCAAAAACCGGTTTATCACAAAATTTCTGGCTTAGAGCTATGGGTTGGTATGTGGTTGCTATTGTCGATGTCATGGAATATATGGAAGATGAACAAGCAAGACAAGAATTTTTCCCTCAATTATTAAAAGAAGCCATCGATGGCATTCTTGCACATCAAGATCAAGTTTCAAAGCTCTTCTACCAAGTTGTAGATAAAGAAAAAGAGCCCAAGAATTACCTTGAGTCCAGTGGTAGTGCACTCGTATGTTATGCCATTTTAAAAGGTGTGAGACTTGGTGCACTTGAATCTAATTATCAAAAAAAGGGATTAGATATCTTTAATGGTATTTGCGAGAAGTATCTAACTGATGAAAACGGAAGTTTATCCTTAGGTGGTATATGTCTTGTAGCAGGACTTGGTCCAGAAAATAATTTGAGACGTGATGGGTCTTTTGAATATTATATCTCTGAGCCTGTTGTCAAAAATGATGCTAAAGGTGTAGCACCTCTCATTATGGCCTATACTGAGCTCAAAAAAATAAAATAACTAAATGACATAATAAAAAGCATGAGATTTCATGCTTTTATTTTTGTCTTGTCTTATCGATGTGTGCCCATGAAGAATATCGCGATAGTTCCTGGTCCTGAATGTGCTCCTATGATTGGTCCAATGTGGTTATAAACAATATCTTTGATTTTATATTGATCCTTAATCATCTGTCCAACACTAAGTGCTTCATCCAAACAATCACCATGAGAAATAAAGATAGTTTGCTTCTCAGGTGTAGTGATTCGCTCTTTCATCTGTTCAACCATTGCTTCTAATGAAAATGATCTTCCTCTTGCTTTTTTCAGTGGAACGAGTCTGCCTTGATCATCTACATGTAAAATCGGTTTTATTCGAAGAAGCGATCCTAAGAAAGCTTGTGTATCACTTAGTCTTCCACCTCGTTTTAGAGTACCTAAATCGTCTACTGTAAATAAATGAACGAGGTTGAGTTTATTTGAATTGACCCAATCTGCAATTTCATCAATTGTTTTACCTTTTTCCTTGAGTTTCCAAGCATTCCAAATCAACAATCCTTGACCCATAGAAGCACATAAAGAATCAACAATGACGATACGGTCATTAGGATACTGCTCCTTTAATTCTTCACTTGCTACTTTTGCTGATTGTAATGTTCCACTAAGTGCTGATGAAAATCCAATATAGAGAATATCATAACCCTCTTTGAGAAATGATTCAAAAAACACAAGGAACGATCCAACATTAATCAAAGACGTCTTTGCTACTTTCTTATCTCTTAGTTTTTGATAAAAGGTTTCAATTTTTAGTTCTCTTTCATCTGGATAATGAGCATAAGTTACCCCCTCTATTTCTACAGTTAAAGGAATAATCCTAATATCCATTTGTTCAACCTGTTCTTTGGTTAGGTCTGAACATGAATCTGTAACTAGAACCATCTTTTTCATAGCGATCCTCCATTTTTCGTTGTTTTCTTTTCATTATACTTTGAAAAGCCTTATGTTTCAATGCTGAGCCGACTTATTTTCATTAAAAGTAAAAAGGTTGCAATGATTTGCAACCCTTATCTTATTTTAAGACTCTTACTTTAATAACACCAACTAAGTTATTGATTGCATCAATTGTGATTTGATCTATTTTCTCTTTACAATCTAAAATGGCACATCCATAACCATTTTTTTCCTTATGGACAAACTGGTCTATTTGATGTTCACATGCAGTTATCTTTTCAATAAACTCTGATACTTTTTCTTGGTCTTCATATAATACGGAAATACGAGAAGCACTCTTACATTTTCCTGCATCAAGATTAGGATAATTGACCGCATTGATTAAATTGCCATGTTCAATATAATCTTGAAGTTGATGCGCTGCCATTGAAGCACAGTTATCTTCTGCTTCTTCAGTTGATGCTCCTAGATGAGGAATCGCGATGACACCTTCCATATTGGCAGTCTTAGGATTTGGAAAATCAGTCACATATTTTTTAACCTTGTTTTCCTTGATAGCTTTTTCTAAATCATCATCATTGACTAATCCATCTCTTGCAAAATTAAGAAGCACAACACCATCTTTCATTTGTTTCATTGCTTCATAGTTGATGATATGTTTTGTTTCAGGCAAGAATGGTAGATTTAAACTGATAAAGTCACAAAGTGGAAATAATTCTTCTTTATGAATGGTGCATATCGTATCATTAGGTAAATATTTTTTGGATCTTTCCATTGATTCCTGATCGCGTTCTAAAGCAACAACTCTCATACCTAAAGCAGAACATGCATTCGCAAGTAAAATGCCTATTGCTCCAACACCGATGATGCCAATTGTTTTTCCTGAAATTTCAGTACCACCAAATTGTGCTTTTGCCTTTTCAAATGACTTATTAATTGCTGGATCTTCTTTGTTTTCTTTGATCCAATTCATACCACCATAGATATCTCTTGAAGATAAGAGCATACCTGCAATAATCAATTCTTTAACTGCATTTGCATTTGCTCCAGGTGTATTAAATACAACAACTCCCTTTTTAGCATATGCCTCTAGGGGTATGTTATTAACACCTGCACCAGCTCTAGCTACTGCAACAACTGATTCAGGCAAATCCATTTCATGCATACTTGCACTGCGAACGAGAATAGCATGTGCATTTGATACGTTATCAACTAGCTGATAATCCTTTGATAAGGCGTTTAATCCAACGCTTGATATATTGTTTAAACAGTAAATGTTATACATGATATCACCTACCCTAAGTTTTCTTTTTCGAATTTATCCATGAATGAAACCAAGGCTTTAATACCTTCAATTGGCATAGCATTATAAATGGAAGCTCTCATACCACCAACTGTGCGATATCCTTTTAAATTGTCAAATCCATTTGCTTTAGCTTCTTTAATAAATTTGTCATCTAGTTCTGGACTTGTCGACTTAAAAGTCACATTCATTAAAGATCTTGATTTCTTTTCAACAGTACCAAAGAACATCTTACTTTGATCTAAATAGTCATAAAGAATATTAGCTTTTTCAATATTGATTTTTTGAATAGCTTCAAGACCACCTAAGTTAAGTAACCATTTGAACACTTTACCACATAGATAAATACCATATGTTGGTGGTGTATTATACATCGATTTGTTTTCTGCTTGAATATCATAACGAAGCATAATTGGAGTATATTCTGGGTAATCTTTAGTTATTAAATCTTCGCGTATAATCACGATGACAGTTCCAGCTGGACCTACATTTTTTTGTGCTCCTGCAAATATTAGTCCATATTTAGTTATATCAATTGGTTCTGATAGAAAACATGATGAAGCATCAGATACGAGTGTTTTTCCTTTCGTATCTGGGAGTTCATAGAATCTTGTTCCATAGATGGTATTATTTTCAACAATATGTACATAATCAGCATCTTCACTAATTGGTAAATCTTTGAGATTAGGAATATAGGAAAACATCTTATCTTCTGATGATGCTATGACATTTGCTTGTCCATATTTACTTGCTTCCTCATAAGCTTTTTGAGCCCAATTACCTGTGATAATAAAATCTGCTTTCTTGTGTTTCATCAAATTCATAGGTACCATAGAAAACTGTGTCGTAGCACCTCCTTGAAGAAATAGCACTTTATAATTATCTGGAATGCCAATTAATTTTCTTAAGTCTTTTTCTGCTTCTTCGATGATCTGAATGAAAACCTTTGAGCGATGGCTCATCTCCATCACTGACATACCTGTTCCTTGATAATCTAGCATCTCACTAGCAGCTTCCTGTAGGACTGCTTCTGGCAAAATTGCTGGACCCGCTGAAAAATTGTAAACTCTTTTCATTTGATTTCTCCTTTCAATGGTTCATAATCCATTATAAACTGACTCTCTAAATAATATCTTTTTGCTGTTGCACATCCCATGGAAAATGACTTTCTAGGAAGCACATGTCCCTTTTGAATAAATGGGAATAACTCTTTTCTTTCTATACAAGGCATTTTAATTCCAATTGAATTTGGATGCTGTTGACATACTTCAATGAGTTCCATATCACCATGAATATAATCAATGGAGACTTCTTTATGTTTTTTCATATAATCGTCAATGAATGTTTGAATTTGTTCATATGCTCTTGGAGCATTCTTTGGGATAAAAAATGGAGCTTTACCGATATCTTTTGAGTAAACCCAAGTCTCTTCTTGCTTATCTACTGCATGAAAGAGTCCAATTAAAAAGTCGTCTTTGACATTAAATAATACTCTATGAATACCTTCAAAGTTAAGTCCTTCATCATATACATTAACAACTTCAACTAATGCATTTCTTGCTGGATGCTTCAATTTTTCTTCTTCAGATAAATGTAGCTTAACTTTTTCCCAATGTGCTTTTGCAGTAGCTAAACTGTGATTGCCATCACCTACAACAAACAACATAGGATCCTTATCATCTTTGATGAGATGATGGAATTGATTGATAATTTCGTCACAATCCTTTATCTGATAACCTCTTAAATGTCCTCCATGCATATTTAATTCAAAATCATAAAGCAATGGGAACTCATCTTTCTTCTCATAAAGTGATTCAATGATATGTTGCTTGGGGTCATCAACTAATAACATAACATGAGATAATTCGAACAATGCCTTCTCTCTTATTCTAACACGAGGAGGTATACGCTCAATAATCGTTTTTTCTGTTGTTCTAATCATTGGTCTTGATTGTTCTTTGTAATCATATGTTTCTAAATCAATTGCCATGATTAATCCTAGTCTTCTTTTATTGAGAACTGTTGTTCTTTCAACCAATACCATGGATTTTCCAATAGATTTGAATATGCTATCTCTAACATATTGATGCATGGTTTGATTGATGTCATCAATCATCTGGTGATTCATTTTTTCCAAATATACTTCAGGTAGAATCAAATGATAGGTAGATGGAAAACCATCAACATAATCCTTAAGTTCTTTCCAATAAGCTGGTTGGCTTGTGAACTGATCACAAGCAACTACTGCCCACTTTGTAAAATTAATAGATTCATTGGGCAGATAAATTTCAGGTACAAAAATTGGTTGGCTTTTACCATTTAGCAACATAAAAAATAACTCCTTTTCCCTCATTTGAGCTATGTTTGTATATCAATTGGATGAATGACGTTTGGAAATCTATAAGTATTTTTATCAACACGACACATCCTCTTTATCATTTAATGAATGGATTTTTCAAAACCATATAACAGGCCCTCGAAGAAGACTTGCATCTTAGCTAAAAAACTGAATACTAATATCACGATGTTTGCTATTTTATTTTAACATGAAAGCGCTTTTATAGCAACACAAAGATGCTAAAAATTTACTTATAATTTGAGACGAAAAATACTGATTCCTTAATGACTTAATAAATTCCCTAGGCAATGCCTATTGGATGCAATTTGATGCGTTTTTCGCTATACTATAGAAAGAGGTGATATTTATGTCGAAATTTATTCAAGGTGCTTTAGTAGCAAATGCAGCAAGCATGGGATTTAATTGGATTTATAACATGCCCTATCTAGAAAGATTAAGTCAAACTGAATCTTTAGTATTTCAAAAGCCTAATCCGGATCAATATAAAAGAGCAGGTAAATCTTATTATGTCTATCCTCGAGCTGAAATTGGAGATGTCTCTATTCAAGGTGAAGTCTTAAAATGGCTTTATAAGGGAGTTTTATCAGACAATAATCTCAGTAGAGAGGCTTATAAAAAATTGATCTATGATCATATAAAACCTGGTGGTTCATATGATGGCTATATAGAATCATATGGGAAAAAATTGGTATTCAATTCTATCATTGATGAGCTCAAGTTAGATATCGAAAAACAAACATTTCATGATGATCAGCTTGTCAGTTTCATGCCTTATTTGGTATGTAAAGAATTAGATTTACCATTAGATAAAGCCTGGGATTTAGCTCAAGCTTTTACAGACATTGATCACTATAAAACATTTTTTAATATCTTTGATCAATTGATAGCAAATTTAAGCCATATGAGTATGCTTGAAAGTGTAGAAAATATTTTACGGCTAGTTCCACAAAAATATCAGGAATCTATCGAATTGGCAATCAAGATGAATGATACAACGAAATTCATTATTGATCATGCTGGAACTGATTGTCATATCCATCATGCTTTACCTCTCATTTTTCACATATTGACTCATACAAATAATTATGAGGATGCTGTAAAACTGAATGTTAAATTAGGTGGAGCAAGTTGTGATAGAGGGTTGCTGATAGGAGCAATTTATTCACAAATCAGTGAGATACCTGAAGATTGGAAACAAAAAGTTAATCTATAAAAATGAAACTCCAAACATGTCAAATGCTTGGAGTTGTTTTTTTTTTAAGTATTTGCTGCTGCAAACTGTTCTTGCGCGATTCTTTCAATTGATCTCATTTCAAAAATCAATAAAACAATACTGATAAGACCTGACAATAAATCTGCTGCTGCAAATGCAAACCATATTCCTTTAATACCCCATAAGTATGTTAAGAGGAATGCTAGAGGTATAAAAAATAGTATTTGACGTGATAAGGTTGCTATCATTGCCCGAATAGGATATCCAAATGCTTGGAAGATTGCACTGACAATGATCTGGAAACCTACGAGTAAGAATCCAAATGAAATAATTCTAAATGCTTGGCTACCATAAATTATAAAAAATTGATTGTTCTCTTCACTAAAGATCTGAAAGATGCCTGTTGCAAAAACTTGTATGAAAATAAATCCCACAAAGAAATATGCAATAATGATTTTGCTAGCATAACTGATAACATCTTTAAGCCTTTGATGGTTCTTCGCTCCAAAATTAAATCCTACAATTGGAACCATACCTTGAACAATACCAAATGCTGGTAGGAAAACAAACATAATGATTCGATTAATCACACCATAAATCGATTGATAGATATCAGCATTACCTGCTGCATATTTGCTGATTAATCTAAAGATTATAATAGCTAATAAAGCACCTGTAGCATTTCTAAGAAATGTAGGCATACCAACTGCTAATGTTTCTTTAACTGTAGCAAAATCGATATGAAATACTTTATGCAAGTTAATATTCAAAGTTGATTTGGATTCAATAGACTTATAAAAAATAAATGAGAAAGCAACAACTTGAGAGATGACAGTTGCCATTGCCGCTCCTTTGACACCTAAACCTAATCCAAAATCAAAAATAAAGAAGGGATCTAAAATAATGTTTAAACCAGTACCAATAACTAGAGCAACCATTGCAAGATTGGCTCTACCTTCAGCTCTTGTCAAATTATTTAAGACCATTGATAATGTTTGAAAAATAAGACCAAAATAGATGACAGATAAATAATCTTTTGCATATCCTATATTGGTAGCTTTTGCTCCAAAGAATGTTAATAGTTCATCAATAAAAATAAATCCTAAAACAGAAAAAACTAAGGCAAGAATAAAATCAATCCTTAAAGCAGTGTTTACTGCTTGTTCCATCTTAACTTTATCTCCTCGACCAAAAGCACGAGAGAAGACTGAAGCACTACCAACACCGATCATTAACCCAAGAGCCGCAGATACCATCTGTATTGGAAATGCCATAGCTAAGCCACCAATAGCAATTTCTCCAGCACCTTGAGCAACAAACAGTGTATCGACAAAATTATATAATGCATTCATGGTCATACCCATAATTGCAGGAATTGATAGTTTAATAAGAAGTTTTTTGACATCCATAGTGCCAAGCATTTGTTCCCTGTCCATCCTCATAT
>JAIPGC010000051.1 GCA_021736335.1 Acholeplasmataceae bacterium
ATTATGGAAAACGAAGGATTACATATTAATCCTGATTTTGGATTACAGTCTTTTAAGACTGAACTTTCAAAAACACTTAAAAAATTAATGAACTTATCTGAAAATAAACTGTTGACGCATCGCTACCAAAAATATAGAACAATGGGTGTATACGTTGAGCAAGGAGAGACAAATGAAACAGAATCAACCGAAAATTAAAATCATTTCAAGTGGTAAATATATACCTGAAACACTGATAACTAATGAGGATTTAGAAAAACTAGTCGATACGTCACATGAATGGATAATGACGAGAACTGGCATTCAAACAAGACATAAAGCTGTTAATGAACTCACAAGTGATATGGCCTACAAGGCAGCATTAAATGCCATTGAACGCGTTAATTATGATAAAACTAAGATAGACTTAATCATCATGGCAACCATCACTGGAGATCAAATGACACCATCAACTGCTAATTTTGTTCAAGCAAAATTGGGACTTGATCATCATGTGATGAGTTTTGATATCAATGCTGCTTGTACAGGATTTGTTTATGGCATGGAAGTGGCATCAGCTTTATTACAAACAAAAAGATTTAGATCAGCACTTGTTATTGGTGCTGAGACTTTGACTAAAATCGTTGATTACACAGATAGAAATACTTGTGTTTTATTTGGTGATGGCGCAGGAGCTATGATTATAGAACCAAGTGATGATGAAAAAGATAAAGCATATTTCTTTAGTGCAGCTAAAGGAGATTTAAACGATACATTAACTGTAAAAAAATACATTCAAATGGATGGTAAAAAGGTTTATCAATTTGCTGTAGGTGCCATGGAGAGTGCTATTATCAAGATATTAGATGAGGCAAAATTATCAATTCATGATATTGATATTGTGATTCCTCATCAAGCAAACGAGCGTATTATTCAATCGGTTTCTAAATCTACAGGTATTCCAATTGAAAAATTTATGCTAAACTTAAGTGAGTATGGCAATACATCTGCAGCAAGTATTCCCATAACGATTTCAGAGTACTTTGATCAAGTTGATACCAAAGGCAAGAAGATACTTCTTGTAGGTTTTGGTGGAGGGTTTACTTGGGGAAGTGCAATTTTGCAATTATAGGAGCATACTATGAAAAATGTTAATACATTATTTAAGACTAAATATCCAGTCATCCAAGGTGGCATGGCAAATATCGCAACAGCAGAATTAGCTTCAGCAGTTTCAAATGCTGGTGGTTTAGGCTTGATTGGAGCTGGTGGCTATGATGCAAACTGGGTCAGAACTGAAATCCGAAAGTGTAAAGAGCTTACAGATCAACCTTTTGGTGTCAATATCATGCTCATGAGCCCTCATGCTCCTGAAATTGCCAAAGTTGTCGTTGAAGAAGGCGTAAAAGTTGTTACCACAGGTGCTGGTAGTCCTGGTATCTATATGGAATCATGGAAAAAAGCAGGTATCGTTGTTGTACCTGTCGTTCCTTCTGTTGCTTTAGCCATTAGAATGGAAAGACAAGGTGCAGATGCAGTTGTTGCTGAAGGCACTGAATCAGGTGGCCACATTGGTGAATCAACGACCATGGCATTAATTCCTCAAATGGCTGATGCACTTAGTATTCCTGTTATTGCAGCTGGTGGTATTGCTGACAAACGTGGTGTACTCGCAGCCTTTGCACTCGGTGCAAAAGGCGTTCAAATAGGTACAGTTTTACTTGCGACAAAAGAATGCCCAGTTCATGAAAACTACAAACAAAAGGTTGTTAAAGCTAAAGATACGGATACAGTTGTAACAGGACGAGGTACAGGTGCTCCTGTTAGAGTACTTAAAAATAAAATGGCAATCGAATATTTAAATATGAGTACTGCAGGTGTTCCACTAGTTGAACTTGAAAAATTGACTTTAGGATCATTGCGTCGTGCAGTTTTTGATGGCGATCTTGATCGCGGGTCATTTATGGCTGGACAAATCTCAGGATTGGTCAAGGAAGTTAAAACTGTCAAAGAAGTGCTACAAGCACTATTTGATGGTGTCAATGAATATAAAGAAAACTTGGAAGTTATGTAAATGAAGAAGTTAGCACTTGTATTTGCTGGTCAGGGCAGTCAATATGCTGGTATGGGTATTGATTTGGTTGACGCATTTCTTGAATTAAAAGAAAAAGAGAAGAAAGCTTCAGATTTTTTAGGATTTGATGTTAGAGAAATTTTATTATCAACAGATGGTAAAATCAATGAAACTGAGTTTACTCAAGGACTTGTTTTATTAACTTCTATTTATGCATATGAGATATTTAAGACACTGAATGTTAAAGTATCAGCCGTAACTGGATTTAGCTTGGGAGAATATTCAGCATTATATGCAGCAAATGTCTTTGATTTTGAACACATCATGAGAATCATCCAAAAACGCTCAGAATTCATGAAAGCATGTTCTTTAAAATATCCTGGGAAAATGGCAGCTGTCATCGGCTTATCAAAAGATATCGTTGAAAAGATTTGTCAAGAATCAAGTGAAAAGGGCATTGTTGTTGCTGCTAATTATAATTCACCAATTCAGATTGTGATCTCAGGTGAAGAACAAGCGGTCATCTATGCAAGTGAGAAGGCTAAAGAAGCTGGAGCAAAACGTGTTATGATGCTCAATGTGAGTGGTGCTTTTCATTCACCTCTCATGAAAGAAGCTGGTGAGAATCTTTACGATTTCCTAAGGAATCTAACTTATAATGCTCCAAAATTTCCAATTTACATGAATACCACAGCAAAACCTCTCATTCAAGATAATCTTTATCAAGAGATGGAAAAGCAAATTCAATCTTCAGTGTATTTTGAACAAACCATAGAGCAGATGGTACAAGATGGTGTGACACACATCATTGAAATTGGACCTGGAACAGTTTTATCAGGCTTAATCAAAAAAATCAATATCAATATCGAAGTCTCTCATTTTGGGAAACTTAATGATTTAGAAGAGTTGAAAGGATGGTTGAACGAACATGGATTTAGCAAATAAAGTAGCACTTATCACAGGTGGAGCATCAGGCATAGGCAGATCAATTACCTTAGAATTAGCAAAACGAGGTGTCAAGGTTGTATTAAATTATAACCGAAGCATTGAAGCTGCACAATCCTTAATCAAAGAGATCGAATCCTTTGGTGGCAGTGCATTTGCTGTTCAGGCAGATGTTTCAAATTACTTAGATGCTGAAAAATTGGTTCTAAGAACCATTGAGCATTTTGGAACTCTAAATATCGTCGTAAACAATGCAGGCATCACGGATGATGCATTGCTGCTTCGTATGCAGGAAAACCAGTTTGATCGCGTTATTGACACAAATCTCAAAGGTGTTTGGAATATTTGCAAACATGCAGCAAAACCTTTAATGAAATCAGGATATGGAAGAATTATCAATATATCTTCTGTTTCAGGTGTTATGGGAAATGCTGGTCAATCAAACTATAGTGCAGCAAAAGCTGGTGTCATCGGACTAACAAAATCCTTAGCCAGAGAATTTGCTTCTAGAGCAGTAACAGTCAATGCGATAGCTCCTGGATTTATCGAAACTGAAATGACAAAGAAATTATCTGATGAAATCTCTGAAGCTTGGAAAAATCAAATTCCACTCAAAAGATTTGGTCAGGCAAAAGAAGTTGCTTATGCTGTTGCATTTCTTGCAAGTGAAGAAGCAGCTTATATAACAGGCCATACCCTAGAGGTTGATGGCGGATTGGTGATGTAGGTGTATCTATGAAAAGAAGAGTTGTAGTCACAGGTATGGGGCTTGTCAGTCCTGTAGGAAACACAGTTGAAGAATCATTTAAAAATCTAGTTGCTGGGAAAAACGGCATCGATTTTATCACATTTTATGATGTCTCCACTTGGAAAGTCAAGATTGCTGGAGAAGTTAAAAACCTGAATTTTGAAGACTTTATTGATAAAAAAGAAATAAGAAGAGCGGATCGAGTCACTAATTTAGCCATGGTTGCAACACATGAAGCTTATGAGCAGGCACAATTAGAAGGCGTAGAGATTAATCGTAAACGTTTCGGAACATTTATTGGAAGTGGCATTGGTGGTCTAACAACAATTTTTGAAGAAGTTAAAACCAGTGTAACACGTGGACAAGATAGAATATCTCCATTTTTTATCCCAAATTCAATCATTAATCTAATCGGTGCCAAAGTCGGTATTAAATATCAAGCTTATGGTCCAAATCTTGCACAAGTATCTGCTTGTTCAGCAGCTACCAACTCCATTGGAGAAGCATTTAGATATATCAGAGATGGTTATTTAGAGATTGCCTTAGCAGGTGGTGCAGAAGCACCAATCAATGAAATTGGTGTTGGTGGGTTTTCGAGTCTAAAAGCACTCAATTTTTCTAATGACCCTGAAGTAGCATCAGTTCCTTTTGACACAAGAAGATCGGGATTTGTTATTGCTGAGGGTGCTGGTATCCTTGTATTAGAAGAATATGAGCATGCTAAAAAGAGAAATGCACCAATTCTAGCTGAAATGGTAGGCTATGGGACAACCAGTGATGCATTCCATATGACATCACCAGATGATTCAGCAAAAGGTATCGAAGAATGTTTGCGTATTGCTTTGGAAGATGCCAATATAAAACCCGAGCAAATGGGATATATCAATGCACATGGAACCTCAACAGTGCTAAATGATAAACTAGAAACCAAAGGCATTAAGCAAGCTTTTGGCGATGCAGCTTATGGTATTAATATTAGTTCAACAAAATCCATGACTGGACATGCACTTGGTGCAGCAGGAGCAATCGAGACGATCGCTGTCATCAAAGCATTACAAACTGGATTAATTCCACCAACAATTCATTTGGATGAACCAGATCCAGAATGTGATTTGAATTATACACCTCATGTTTTTGTCAAGCGTGACATCGATTATGCAATGAACATCAACATCGGGTTTGGAGGACAAAACGCAGCCATCATATTCAAAAAGGTGAACGGTTATGAATAAAGAAGAAATTAAAAAAATCATTCCTCATAGAGATCCTTTCTTATTTTTAGACGAGATCCATGAATTAGAAAGTCTACATCATGCAGTTGGTGTTAAATATGTCACTCAAGATGATTATTTTTTCCAAGGACATTTTCCAGGAAAACCTGTGATGCCAGGTGTATTGATTATCGAATCTCTAGCCCAAGTAGGTGCTGTGATTTTATTATCACATCCTGATCACAAAGGTAAAATTGTCTATTTTACAGGGATTAAAAATGCGAAATTCAGAAGAAGTGTTGTTCCAGGAGACAAGCTTATTTTAGAATGCACATTGACTAAGCTGAGATCAACCTTTGGATTTGGAGCAGCAAAAGCTTTCGTTGATGGTAACCTTGTTTGTGAAGCTGAGATCGCATTTGCTATTGGAACAGTATGATTTCATATACATTGCTTGAGTTTGATGAACTGATATCAACAAGCGATTTTCTAAAAGAAAACCAGACTTATTTTCCTCATATGACAATTGTAAGAGCGAATCATCAAACCAAAGGAAGAGGTCAATTTGATCGAAAGTGGGAATCGAATCCCGAAGAGAATTTACTTTTTTCTGTACTTTTAAAAAATATGAATGTATCAAAAATGTTTGATATCAAAAGATGGATTGTTTCTAGCATTATTTCCTATTTGCAGAAAAAAAATATTGATGTATACTTCAAGGAACCCAATGATCTTTATGTGTTAGAACAAAAGTTATGTGGCATCTTAATTGAGACACAATCAAATTCAAACATTTTTGACTATGTTATCATCGGTATTGGTCTGAATGTCAACCAAACAGAATTTGATCATCCTCATGCTACTTCACTAGGCTTATTACTCAATCAAACTGTTAATATCAATCATTTATTTGAGGATATTATCAAAATGTTGATAGAAAATTATGAGCAACTTACATGAATAAAATCAAACAAATCTCAAAGATCTCATTATTTGCAGCATTCATCTCTGTCTCTGTTTATTTATTTCCACCAATTGTGGTACCATTAATTCAAGTGCCATTTACGCTACAAACGCTTTTCATTATCTTAGCTGGATTTTTATTTACTCCACTAGAAGCATTCATTACTGTTTTGCTTTATGTATTCATAGGGGCTGTTGGACTTCCAGTATTTAGTGGGGCAAGAGGTGGACTTTCAGTCCTACTTGGACCATCAGGTGGATTCATTATGCTCTTTCCACTTGTAAGTTTATTCATTTCATTTTTTAAATCAAAATCGAAAAATATGCTTCATGATCTGATAATTGGTGTATTGATATCTATCGTTGGTTTATATTTTCTTGCGAATATATGGCTTTCAATTACACTATCTTTAAACTACTGGGTGGCTTTATTAAGCCTTTTACCCTTTATACCACTTGATATAGCTAAATTGCTATTGGCATATTTTGTTTACTTAAAGATGCCTAGTGAATTTGTGAGTCGAAAATAAATTAAAAAGCTACAAGCTCAATAAAGAAGAGGTGAAATCCTTATGAAAAAAAGAAATCAAACTTTATTGGTGATGCTATTTGTCTACATTTTAGTGATGGCATTTGGTATTTTGGTTTTTCTGTTGATACCACAGTTATCTTTGATTATAAGACTACTTGTTGCAGATATCAGCATGACCCTTTTGACATGGGTCATCAGCTTGATATTTAAAAATGCGAGTGTCTATGATCCATATTGGAGTGTTATTCCACCAGCAATCATTTTAGGAGTTATCATATTTTTAAATAAACCATTCATTTTGAGTATTCTCTTGATGTTTTCAGGTTTGCTAGTATGGAGCATTAGACTCACTTATAATTGGGCAACAAGATGGACTGATTTTTCTGAAATTGATTGGCGATACCAGAAGATGAAGGAAAAATCTCCCAAACTATATTTTCTTACCAATCTATTTGGCATTCAGATGTTTCCAACCCTAATTGTCTTTATTCAGCTCATAGCTGCAACTTATTTCATATCAGCAAGTCCAAGCATGAACATCTTTATCTGGATAGGATTTTTCATGATGGTTGGTGCAGCAACAATTCAATTTTTTGCCGATCAGCAAATGAAAGAGTTTAAGGAACATAACAAAGGACAGAAAAAATGTATAGAAGAAGGACTTTGGAAATATTCAAGACACCCCAATTATTTTGGTGAGATTACTGTTTGGTGGGGGCTGTATGTCATGTATTTTGGAAGTACCATGAAATTTGATATTTATTTATTTGCACCTATCTTAATGACAGCACTATTCTTGTTTATTAGCATTCCATGGATGGAAAAGAAGATTCTTGAAACTAGACCTGAATACAAAGGCTACCAAAAACGTGTCTCGATGCTCATCCCATTCTTTCATAAAGAAGAAAAGTCTTTATCTCAAGAAAATTCTTGACAGTGCTTAACAAAGAGGTATAATAGACCGTAGGGAATGAACGTCTCCCCAAGTAATTTACTTAAACCGCGAAAGCTAATGACTTCTACAACATTTTTGTTGTGAAGTTTTTTTTTGGAGGTATGTATGTTATTGAGTGTTGCTTTAATTATTATTACAAGCTTGATATTATCTCAAATTTTTGCTTTAGTTAATTTTCCGAAGATTATTGGAATGATTCTTGCCGGTATCATCCTAGGCCCTTTTGTTTTTGATTTGATCAGTCCTGATATTTTAGATATCTCAGCTGAATTAAGACAAATTGCACTTATTGTCATCCTGATTAGATCAGGACTATCTTTAGATTTAGAGGATTTGAAAAAAGTAGGAAGACCTGCGATTTTATTATCATTTGTGCCAGCTGCATTTGAAATGATTGCCATCATCATCTTTGCTCCAATGTTATTTGGTATATCTTATCTTGATGCTGCACTTTTAGGAGCAGTTGTTGCTGCTGTTTCTCCTGCAATCGTCATTCCAAGAATGATATCATTACTAAAAAATGGATATGGTAATGACAAAAAGATACCACAAATGCTTTTAGCAAGTTCGACAGTTGAAAACATAGTGATTATTACAGTCTTTACCTCAATAATTCAAATTCATCAAGGATCAACATTTTCAATTTTAACCCTGCTTTATGTTCCAATTGCAATTATTTTAGGGATTGCATTAGGTGTGTTTTCGGGCATACTGTTTGTTCAACTCTTTAAAAAGTATCATATGCGAGATACAATTAAGGTTTTACTTATTTTTAGTGTGGGGTTTCTCTTTATAGTACTTGAAAAATCTTTATCAGGTATTATTCCTATATCAGGACTACTCGCAGTGATGACACTCGGTGGTACCATTCTTAAACTACATCATATACTTGCGAAAAGATTGGTTTCTAAATTTGAAAAGATCTGGGTTATCGCTGAAATTATGTTATTTGTATTAGTTGGAGCTGCTATTGATATATCAGTGATGGTTAATGTTGGTTTAATTGCTCTAGTTTTACTAGTTATAGCAATGATCTTTAGAATGATTGGTGTTATTACAGCACTTATTAAGACACCACTTAATCCAAAAGAAAAGGTATTTGTTGGTTTTTCATATATTCCCAAAGCGACAGTTCAGGCTGCAATTGGTTCTATTCCGCTCGCTTTGGGGGTATCTAATGGTTTACTCATTTTAAATGTTGCAGTGCTTGCAATAATGATTACAGCCCCAATAGGGGCAATTCTGATGGATACGACCTACCACAAATTGCTAAACCACACAAATATACTATAAATTTAAGATGAAAAAGGGTATAATATATAATGATATGCTCTTTTTTTTAAGCAGTTTTGCTAAAAGAGTGTTAAAATAATTGAGGTGTTTTATTTCTTATAGACTAAAGTTTGAAGTTCATAAGACAGCATAAAGCCCAAGGAGATACGATTATGAAAAGAAACAAGTTTATTGTTATCGGTTCTGGACGATTAGGATCCAATATTGCCACACAAATGTCAGAGCTCGGAGAAGATGTCATCATCGTTGATGCGACTGACGATTCTTTTAGAAAACTTCAAGAATCATTTTCTGGTTACCAGGTTGTTGGTGATGCCACTGATTTATCTGTACTAGAAAATTCATACATCAAACACGCAAAGACTGTAGTTATAACAACAGATAGTGATAACGTTAATATTTATCTTGCTCATATTTGTTATTATATTTATAATGTTCCAAATATCTTTGTCAGACTTGCTGATACAGATAAAGGCATGTTATTAGAAGGAACCTATATTAAAGCCATTTATCCATTTACCTTATCACTTCAAGAATTCATGAAGTTAAACAAAGAGGAGGCAAACAAATGAAAATCGTCATAACAGGCGGAAAGCATGAAGCCGACTTTATTGTTAAAATGCTTAAAGAAGAACATCATCAATTAATTGTTATTAATCAAGACATTGAGTTTGCTGAATACATTTCAACAAATAATGATATACCAGTATTTCCAGGAGATCCCACCAAAGCTTATGTTTTATCAGATGCTGAAGCAGATAATGCTGATGTGCTCTTGGCTCTATCAGATAGCGATACAGATAACTATATCACTTGTATTACTGCCAAAAAGCAGTTCAATATTAAACGTACTGTATCCAAAGTCAAAAATCCTAAAAATGTGGAATTATTTAAAAAGCTCGGTGTTGATAGTGTCATCTCATCAACTTACCTTTTAGCTCAAACCATTTTAAATGAATCTTCAGTTGAAAATATCATTAAGACCTTGTCAATTGAAGATGAAAAAGTCGTAATGCTTGAAATGGGTGTTGAAGAAAACTACAGTCTTGTCAACAAACGCATTATGGATATTAGCTTTCCTAAGAATATTAATATTAGCTGTATCTTTAGAGATCCTCATGTCATTATTCCTAAAGGGGATACTGTCATTAAAGCACTAGATAAGCTGATCATCATCTCAACACCTACTGAACAAGACGAAATTATCGATTTTATTAAAAAGAAAAGATGAACAATATGGAAAAAAGAGTTACTTCAGGATATCCACTCATCATCAACTATTTGGGTATCTTTGCCTTTTTAATCGGTTTTATCAATCTACTACCGCTCATACTACTCATTTTTAGACCTGAAGAATTAGAATTTGCACATTACTTTCTGATTCCAGGCTTAGCAAGTATTGTCGTGGGAGCTTTTATCATCTTCTTATTTAGAGGAAGAGAAAAAGGTAAATTGGAAAGACATCAAGATGCAGTTTTGGTTGTCTTCATTTGGTTGATTGCGATATTAATTTCATCCGTGCCTTTTATGCTTTCAGGCACTTATAATTTTACTCAAAGCATATTTGAAGCAACTTCAGGCTACTCAACAACAGGATTAACAGTAGTTGATGTAGAAAACACACCTGGCTTATTTCTTTTATTTAGAAGCTTACTTCAATTTTTTGGAGGGGTTGGACTGGTTTTAGTCCTAACATCAGCTATTTCTGATAAATTTGGAATGAGACTTTATAGTGCTGAAGGGCATAGCGATAAATTGATGCCTAACTTGATTCGGTCTGGACGTATGATCTTATCTATCTACATTGGTTATATCGCAGTTGGTTCACTATTCTTTGTCATATTTGGTATGGCACCATTTGATGCCATCAACCATTCTATATGTGCTGTTGCTACAGGTGGATTTTCAACACAAGCAGGAAGTATTGGTTCATATAACAGTGTACCCATTGAAATCATAACGATGGTCTTGATGATTTTAGGTGGAACAAATTTCTTTGTACACTTGATGCTTATCAGAGGAAAATTGAAAAATGTTTTCAAGCATGTTGAAATCAAACTATTAGGCATTCTACTCTTAATCTTTATTCCTTTAATGACAATTAATATCTTATCAGTATATGATGGCAGATTCTTATATTCGCTTAGAGTTTCTAGTTTCCAATTCATATCTGCAATTACTGGTACAGGATATCAGACAGTTCCAAGCTTTTTAACATTACCAAGCTTCTTCATATTAGGTTTAATCATTCCTATGGTTTTAGGTGCAGGTATGGGATCTACAGCTGGTGGTATGAAACAGTACCGAGTAGCCTTAGCATTTAAGAGCATGTATTGGAACGTTAGAGATCAATTAACGCACAAGAAAACCA
>JAIPGC010000052.1 GCA_021736335.1 Acholeplasmataceae bacterium
AAGAGAAAAAGGAATGATTGGCGTATCATTCCTTTTCTTTTATATATAAGAGGATGAAATTGTTATTTATGGAGTAACTGGTGCAGTAACTTCAAAGTTGCGGTTATAGATTGTTTGATTGCCATAAATGTCTGTGACGGTATAAATGAGAACATAAGTACCAACAACAGAAGTATCAATTGTATAAACACCAGCATTTTCTGTTACTAAACCAACTGTATCACTTGTAATGACCAATGTAGGATATTTTGCTGAATCGCCATACATAATTCCAGCCTTTGGATCAAATACAACGTTTTGTACAACTGTAGCATCTGCAGCATAGATTGCAGGAGCTATATCATCTTTCAAGTAACCAATGAGTTTTAATGAAACATCATCGAAATAAACAGCTGTAGTTGCACTATTTTCTGGATGTTCAGAATCGATTAATCCTAAGAATAAACCGAATTTAACATCAGAGAAGCTTGTTGATCTATTGTTTAGAACAACTTGGTAAGTAACCCAATCAGTTGTTAAACCAATGATTTCAAAATCAAGAACTTGCCATGATTGAGTTTCTTCGAATGACACTCTAATATCACGAGCAGCATCAGCCTTAGCTTTAAATGTTAAGACATAGACTGAACCAGCTTCAGCACTGAATCCATTTCTTTGGAAGAATTGAATACTATGAGGATGAGATCCAACAGCTGTTACATTGATTCTAATAGCACCATCAACAAATGTAGGTGTATCAAATGCACCAGCAGTAGTTCCACCAGTCTTCAATGTCCAACCTGGATTTGCATCTGAGTTAGTAATTGTGCTTTGTAGTTCGAAGTCACCATCAGTAAATACGATTCTACTATCAATAGCATCAACTTGAGCAATCACTGATACGACTCTTGTATAAGTTGCAAGATTTCCAGAAGCATCTGTCAATGTATAAACTAAATCATAATCTCCAGCAACATCTGTATTAACTGTGCCAGTAACAGTAACATCATCAACTGTTAATACCTTATCAACATGATCATAAACACGAACACCAAGCATTGGATCGAAAGTATTACCTAATACCCAATTGATATCTTCAACATCCCAGATTTGAGGTGCAGTTGTATCTGCTGATGGTTCTAAAATACGTGTGACAACAACATCGTCTAAATAAACATTTGTTGGAACCGATAGACCATGGACATTACCCATAAAGAATGCAAATTTAGCATTTGTTACACTAGCTGTTACATGAGTATATTCATAAGTATATTCAGCCCATTCACTGCCTAAATCAAAATATGCACTGAATTTAGCCCCACCTGATTCAAGATTCAATTGAATTGGACGAGCAATATCAGCTTTAGCCTTAAATGTAATTTGGTAAGTATGACCTTCAATAACTTCACGGTTTAAAATGTAGAATTGAACACCATAGAATAGGTTCCAAGTTTCATAGACTGAAATCTTAGCAACACCTTCAGCGATGTTAACCATGAATTTACCACTACCATGCCAACCCCAACCTGTTCCAGTTGCTGCAGGAGCAGTTTGGTCAGTTGCAAAGTCACCATTAATAATCTTTAAGGTTGATGGAAGTCCACCACCGGATTCTGTTACTGTGATTAATCTTGTAGCAACAGTTTCATTTCCTTGACGGTCTGTTAATGTGTAAGTAAGATTGTAATAACCAGGAGTCATATAATCAACAGTTCCTGTAACAACGATACTTGCAGGTGTTAATGATTTATCAACTAAATCAAAGACTGATACGCCAGCAAGAGGATCGAATTCTAATCCTGATTCAACAGCTTTATCTTCAACACCGAATAACATTGGAGCAGTTGTATCTTTTAAGTATCCAACAAGTTCTATTTCGATATCATCAAGATAGAATGTAGTAGCAGGGCTATCTGATTCAACTAAACCAGCAAAGAATGCGAATTTAGCATTATTGAAACCAGCATCAGGAAGTGTAAATACGATTTCGTAATCAGCCCATTCAGTCGTTACATCAAACACTTGGAAATTCTTAAGTGTTGTTCCAGATTCAAGTGAGAATCTAATTGCACGCTCTAAATCAACCTTAGCTCTGAATGTAACACGATAAGTAGCTTCAGTTTCAACGATTAAGTTTTGTTGATAGAATTGTGTACCATGAGGAACAGTACCAACGTTAGTAATTACTTGGGTCATGATGCCACCACTGATATCTACAGTGAATGTGCCTGCACCATGCCATCCCCAACCATCCATAGCAGGTTGAGCATAAGGAGTTGCCTGGTCAACTGAGAAGTCACCATTGACAACTACTAATGTTGATGGAAGCATATCAATAGCTGCAAGAACATGAATTGTTCTTTCATAAGTAGCTGTATTGCTAGAAGCATCAGTGATCGCATATGTTAAGACATAATCTCCAACAACAGCAGTGTCTACTGTACCTGTAACAACGATATCATCAACTGTTAAATCTTTATCAACTGCATCTGTTACTTTAACATTTTGTAAAGGATTAAATGCAAAATCTTGAACGATATTATATTCACCAAGACCAGTTAATACAGGAGCAGTTGTGTCTACAACTTCGCCAATTGTTTCAACAACGACATTGTCAAGATAAATTGTCGTTGGAACACTTGTTGAGCCAACAAGACCCATAAAGAATGCAAATTTACCGGTTGTATAACCTGGTAAGATGTGATCAATAACAATTGTATATGTTGCCCACTCGGTTGTAAGATCTACAATAATATCAAAACGACGAGATGTTCCTTCTTCAAGAGCTACTTGAATTGGACGAGCGATGTCAGCCTTAGCATCAAAAGTAACTTGATAGATTCTACCTTGTTCGATGACTCTATTTTGTTGATAGAATTGAACACCATAAGGTACAGTTCCTAATGCAGTTACATCGATGACTGCCATGCCACCTTGAATAGAAGCTGTAAACGAACCAGCACCATGCCAACCCCAACCTGTTTCAGCTGGTTGTGGAAGTGGAGTTAGTTGTTCTGTCTCGAAATCACCGTTAACAACTAACCAACTAGATGGAGCAATGCCAGAAACAACAGTTATTGTTCTAGTTAATACAGTTTCATTATATGATGCATCTGTTAATGTATACGTCAGTACATATTCACCGATTGTGTTAATGTCAACAGCACCAGTTACGACGATATCATTAACTGTTAAATCGATATCCATATTGTCTGAAACTGTAACACCTTGTAGAGGATCAAATGCTTCACCCAAACTAATTGTCTTATCGATTAATCCAATAATTTCAGGAGCTTCAGTATCTTCTACGTCTTCTAATTCAATGAATTTGACATTGTCTAAATAAATAGTAGTCAATGCACCAACGATAGAATCATAATTCATCATTGTTCCAGCACCAAAGATTAATTTACCATTGGTAATTGTTGGAGCAGTAACAAAGAATTCAATTTGGAATGTTTGCCATTCTGTTGTCAAACTGACACTTTCATCAAAATAACCAACATATTGTGCATTTTCAAGTTTAATGACAAGTGGTCTTGCTTCATCAGCTTTAGCATCAAATTCAAGAATAAATCCTAAACCTTGAGGTACAGTTAATCCTGGTTGAGAGAATTGATTACTCCACCACTGTACGCCTGATGCTGTAATATCGTATTCTAGTACACCTTCAACGATATTTGCAGTACTAGCTCCACCTTCTCCAGCCCAATGTGTCCATGTGCCTTCAAGTGGTTCTGAGAAATCACCATTTGTAATAAAAAGTTCACTTTCTGGTGGTATTCTAACAATCAACTGCATACTTCCAGTTGCTTCATTACCAGCTTCATCTGATACTGAGAAATTGATGGTATAAATACCAGCTGTATCGACATCATAAGTGCCAGTTACAACAATTGAACTAGTGATAGTTCCATCAATATCATCTATAGCAGTAACGCCTTCAAGTGGATCAAATGTCGATCCCACATCGATAACCTTATCAGCAATACCAAATAATAATGGTGCTGTTGTATCAACTGGATCTTCAATTACAGGGTCTGGTTTACATGCTACCAAAGAGATAGCTAGAAACAAGACCGTAAATACATAAAACAGTTTTTTCATATTATTTCCTCCATTTAATTTATTTTTACGCATCACGCGTTCAAATTTTCGCTAATTTTCTTAATTTAAACCATTTGAAACCAAAGAATGCACCAATACTTAAAGCTGAAACACTACCTAATGAGATTAAAACAATTGCTAGAGTTCCCATTGTAGGAACTTCTAAAATATTGATTTCTATCACGTCACTTGTGATGATGATAGGAGTACCATTAGGCATTGTGCTTGAAAAAGTGGTATATACATAGGCTGTTCCTGTTGCAGTAGCAGCAGTAATATTACCATGACTATCAAATGTAATGCCTGTGCCACCATCATCTATGATGACAAAACTTGGTAATAATGGATATGTTGTACCAGATTGTGTTTCAATCGTTCCTTTAATCTGTTCACCTACAGCCTCATCAATAACATATTCATAACGATAGCTTTCAAAAGATATACGATTGAATGTATCACTGAGATAATCCATATAGTTGGTTGTCAATCCACCTACTCCAGCATTATATAATTGTACGAAAATATTCAGATCATCAACTGTCCATGGCCAAATTGTGATACCACGATGGACTAAATCTTCTAGAAAACTTAAGGTGATGGCACCATATGATGGATTAAGGGTCGAATTAATAGGCACTACATCAGTTAAAGTATTTGTCATTGAAGTCGTATCATTTTGAGCATTAAGCACTGCACCTGTCAAATGTCCATTCGCCATTTCAGGCATAACTTCATTCATTTTTTGAATGTTTGCCGCACCAAAGGCGATGATGACGATTTGATCATACATATCTTCTTCATTGATAATGGTAGCTAAAGCTTCTACAAGAAGAGGTTGAGTTGGTTTAATTTCAACAAATATGACAACACCAGTATCCTTAAATGTCTGAATATAATCTCTAAATGATGGTATGTGTATATCTGTTCTACCACCAACTGTGTCGCGCAGAGTAAGTTCCATTAAGCTATTAAAGCTAGAACTTGCTACTGTGTGACTTGGATAATCAGGAGCAGTTCTATCTGTAGTGTTATCATGAATCACTACAACTTCCCAATCAATAGTTAAATGAACATCAAGTTCAAGTACATCTGCACCTCTAGAAAGCGATTCAAGTCCACCTTCTATGGTGTTTTCAGGATATAAGCTATTTGCTGCATCATATAAGCCGCGATGAGCAATGACTAAGGGGCGTCTTACGTGAGTATTAGGGCCAAAGATGCCATAAATTTCATATAATCCTTCATAATTTTGAGTGACTATACCGTTTGCTCCAGTTAAAATTGCTTGATATTGGCTTAATGCATCATCTTCAGAAGAAACCCAAACTGTCATTAAACGATGTTGCATATAGAAAACCAATTCTTGAGTTAGTAGTCTACTTGGAAGAATTGAAGCAACAGCTTGAGCTGTATTTGTTGTGCGTCTGACTTCAATTAAATCTTCTTCAGTTAAAAATTCTTTATCAGCCATTGGGTAATTAAGAACACCACGCATTAAGCTGTGTGCAGCTCTTGCTGCTAGGATGACTTCACCAGATTCAGAAATAATGGCACTATCAAATATCCTATATGTTTTCAAGCTTTCACCAAGTGAAGTAGCTATAGCTATATCATTGGTATAGAAAGCAGGGATTACTTTTCCATTAACTGCAGTCAAAGTTTCAAGTAATGTCATGATGACATTACCTTCTGTATCAATAACGTCTAAATCAGCATTGATAGTGAATATAAACGTTGCTGGTCTTGTAGTTGCATTAATCTCATCTATTTGATCAGCTGAGTTAAACCAAGTAAGAACAGTTGCTGGTGCAACGATACCAGTCTCTGGTTGATAAACATCAGGTATAGCGACAAAGTCATAGGTTTCACCTTCAATGTATGTTTCAGGTAAAGTGATACGAATATTATCGTAATATACTGTAACGTTATCTGCTTGCACACCAATGCGTCCATGTGTGAATTCAAATGCTGAATCATAAGTTACCAAAACTTGTTCATCAATAGATTCAATGACTGTCGTATCTTTAACATCAACTGTTAAGTGATATTGGGTTGCAGGATCTAGGGCTTCTGTATAAGCAGCTGTGACAGGTACATTCCATGAACCATCAATTCTTTTAGCAAATTCAACACCGTTGGCAGCAGAAGCATCATTACGAATTGCCATCTGGAAATAGTTTTCAGTAGAATATCTGAATAGGACTGATGTCCATCTGCCAGTATTGGTAGCTGCTGTCATGCGCATGTCAGTATCAATAACATAATTGGTGAATCCAGACAAATAACTAGGGAACAGAACAATTGTCATTGGACTTAGCATTAAGCGTTCACTACTGATTGCTGCTGAACCACCACCTTGTCCTAAATTATTATATAAATTATAACCACTTGGTAAGGCACCGTTTGCCATACCAGTGAAATCTTCTTCATAGATAACATATTCAGTATCCTCAGCTAATTTAGTTATGAAGTATATGGTCATTAAATTGCTTTGGTAATTGAAGTTAACAGGGAAAACACCAACTTCACTGATTGTTATGGTTGTATCTGTAATTGTTACAACTGGGTTAACACTTGAAATGTTAGCCTCGTCCATAAATATTTCACCAAAGGTTCCTTTAACCTTTAAGGTCGTTAAATCAATAACTTCATTAACGTCAGCTAAGACATGATTTCTTTCACTTGTAACTGTTTGATGATCAGTAGCTGCTTTCACAGTTTGAATTACGCTCCAGTCCACAAGTATTGTAAAGAATGCAAGAATGAAAAACAATACCAATCCCTTTTTAAACATATGACCCTCCTGAGGTAAATTGAGAAAACGGTTTCCTAAATATTGGAAAAAATAAAGGAACTGTGTGTTTATTTGAGAAAACGGTTTCCTTGAGTTTTATAAAAATAAGTGCCGTGACATCAGTCTACACACTTTTCATATAGTTAATATCATGTATGCGTTTACATTGCAATTATATCTTTTTTATATTTGAAAGTCAAATACATAACATCATATTTTTTTCTTTGTTGATTCACGTTCAATTAAAGTTACAGGTAGATAGGTTATTTTTTGAGTTTTTGGAAGTTTCAAGTTTATTGATTTTAATAATTCTTCAGCAGCGCGTTCACCCATCATTTTAGTGTCTTGTAGAATTGTAGTTAACGCAGGTGTGAAATTCTCTGAAAATTCGATATCATCATAACCAATGACTGAGATATCATTTGGGACATCAATATTCATACTGTTGAGTCCTCTAATCACACCATAAGCAATAACATCACTGTTAACAATGATTAATTCAGGTAAGTTTTCTTTTTTTGCTATATCCTGTCCAACACTATATCCACTTGAAAAACCGAAACCATCGGTTGTAATAATATCATCTTGAGTATATTTTAAATTTCTTAGTTTCATTTCTTTTTCAAAAAATTCTGTACGTACATAAAAAGATCGAGCTGTCTTAGGGCCTGTGACCATCATAATTTTTGAAAATCCTAAATTTTGAGCATAATCAATAGCAATTTTTACACCCTGATAATCATCACATATGACTGAATGTAAGTTAGGCATAACAATATCTGTTGATATGCAAGGATAATCACTATTGACAACCTCTATGATATTTGGGTTGTTAATGTTTCCCATAACAATTAAAATACCATCAACTTTTTTTATTTGGCACCATTCAAGATATGTTAGTACATTAGATCCAAGTTTGCTAACAATCATTACAACATCGTAGCCATAATGAGCAACATATTCCTTAAAGGATTGAAAAATGCGCGAGAAAAACGGATGTTCGAATCCTATGAGAGATATATCAGAGTATATGACTCCTATAGTCCAACTTTTTTTTGAACTTAAGATACGTGCATTTGACATTGCCAGGTATCCACATTCCTTGACATATTTTAAAACACGTTCTCTAGTCTCAGAACTGATTCTACCGGTATTATTTACGATTTTTGAAATGGTGCTAGGAGACAGATTTAAGTCCCTAGCAATATCAACGATTTTTTTGTTCACATATTTACCTCATTCCTATTATACAATATTATTTATTTTTTCACGGTTTATGTTGTATAATATAAACGTTAAATTAAGGATTGGTGGATGACATGGAAACAAACAAAAATAGAATCAGAAGACAAAAACATCCTCGTTATTTAGCTTCGGGGAAAAAGGATAATTTAAGACAGATTACATTAAAAGAAGAATCCTTATATAAACCATTGCTAATTACATTTTTACTTTTCCTATTTGCTATGGTCATCATATTTCCGACATCCATATTTGATGAGATGATTCCAGAAGCAATGTCTTTTTTGAGAAGATTGGTAGGTTGGATGAGTTTATCGGCAACTGCAACCTTGCTTATTTTGCCAATTTCAGTCTTTGACGTTGAATTGATTAGAATATTCTCATCGATTGATGTTTATACGGATTTATATGTAGCTTTTGTTGTTCTTTTTGCAGTGTTTTCAGATACGTTATTCGCTTTTGTAGGATATCGTTTTACAAAAACATTAAGAAGATTATTTGCACGAAAAGCTAAGAAAAGTGATATACAAAAATCAAACGACAAACTTCAAAAATATGGTAATTTAGGTATGTTTTTCTTTGCATGCACACCATTACCTTTTACACTGGCAATTTATACAGCAGGTGCTGTTAGACTGAAGAGAAAATGGTTCTTGATAGCTGTAGCATCTGGACGATTTGTGAAGTATGCTGCAATATCCTTATTCATTAGAATTTTTGGTATCAATCTAGTAGAGATTGGACAAAATTTATTCTCATCAATATTTGGGTAAGAATTTAGGACCTTTGGTCCTTTTTTAATATTGAGGTTTTATAAATTAATATATGCTATAATCAATGTGGTGATTTTATGAGAATAAACTTAAACTCCAATAATTATATAGATCTAGATTTCATAGATAATAAGCTAAGAAATGTTGTTTTGATTTTTCCAGGTGGAGGGTACGAAATGACCTCACCAAGAGAAGCGAAACCTGTAGCTCAAGTTTTTCAAAATGCAGGTTATCATACAGCTATTTATTATTATCGAGAAACAAAGCATTTATATCCCAAAATTATCGATGAAGGGTATGAAGTTCTAAAAATACTTCATGAAAATGAGTTGATTAATAAGATATATCTTATAGGATTTTCAGCTGGAGGACATTTCGCATCCATGCTCATGACATATCACCATGAATTAGTGCAAGCAACAATCCTTGCATATCCTGTCATTACATCTCATCCTTTATATGTATATAAGTATTTAGAAAACAATTTATTAGGTGAAAATAAAACACAAGAAATGGTTAAAGAAATTTCAATGGAACTCCAAGTTCATCATCAAATCTCACCAGTTTTTATTATGCATACGATGGACGATCAAACTGTGCCTGTTGAAAACTCCATTCTTATGGTCGAAGCATTAAAGAAGCATCAAGTTTATGTGGAATCTAGATTCTATCAAAATGGTAGACATGGTGTATCACTTGGAACTAAAGAAGTTGCATTCAGTGACATGAATCCATTAGAATTTGAAAAGAAATATAAGGATTTATCTGGTTGGATAGATCTTGCCATTCAATTTTTGGAAAGGATTAAACAATGAATCATATTTTATTAAGTAGAAGTATACTTGCATCACCTCAAATGATTCCTCATTTCAAACCATTGATTCATGAAAATGATAAAGTACTTATCGTTGCTTTATCTCATTTTTCTAAGCATATTGGTGATGAAGAGACTTATGAAAGTTATTATGGAAAAGGTGGGGAATACTATCAAAAAATGGTAGATAGTTTTGCACCATATGGAATAAAAGAGTCACAGATTAAATGGATTCATTATTTTAAAGATGACCATGCAACTGCAATCAAAAAAATTAAAGAGTCTGATATTATATATTTACCAGGTGGTGCTCCTGATTTAATGATGATGAGAATTGAAGCATTTGGAATTAAAGAAGCACTAGAATCTCATCAAGGATTAATGATAGGATCATCAGCAGGAGCAATGATTCAAATGGCATCTTATCATATGTCTCCAGATGACGATTATCCTCATTTTAGTTATGAAAAAGGACTTGATTTATTAAAGGGATTCTCTATTGAAGTTCATTATCGAAGAAGAAAAAAACAGAAGGCTGCACTCAGAAAAGTCAATCGGGCATTTCATCAAGAAATATTTGCAATCCCTGATGATGGAGCAATCATTGTTACAAATGAAGCTATCAAGTGCCTAGAATCAGCTAAAAAAATATACCATAAGAAGGGCGTTGTAAAATCATCATGAAAAAATTCATCATCATGTATGCGATATTCAGTTTCATCCTATTGGTATTTATATTCCTATTTACTTTGATTCAAGAATCAAATGCACGATCACTTGATCTGTTTTATGAACTATCTAATGAGGCATTGTCAACCAATGATTTAGATGAATTTGTAAAATATCAATCGGTTGCATATCAGATGATTGATGTAATAGAAACAGATACATATAGCTTTCATATCTATCAAGTTGTAGCTCAAATGGGTGGAGAGTATAAAAATCAGTTTTCTATATTTGTCATACCTAAAACCGAAGTTAATCATGCCGAGGTTTTAAATGACATAAGTGACCAGACAGGCATATCTTTAGTCAACAACGATACAAGTGAAATCATTTATCAAACATCTGTTGATGTAGATTATACAGAATATGCAGTGAGTTATGGGATAAAAAGGATAGGATTTTATTATTATGCTGTTGAACTTGATGAAGATTACTCAATTGATTTGACTTTAATTGATTATGATGG
>JAIPGC010000053.1 GCA_021736335.1 Acholeplasmataceae bacterium
AAACCTTTTACCTTTGAAATGGCGAAGACACTTCGTGATTATGGTATGGGAGATAGTAAGACTTTCAATTTAATCCGTTTCTTTAGATCAAACCAGGATACTTGCATTTTGCAGCGTCCAATTGTTGAAACTGGAGAATTTGTGGAAAAAGGCGATATTCTTGCTGATGGTCCATCAACTGATAAAGGCGAACTTGCTTTAGGTAGAAACGTAACAGTTGCATTCATGACTTGGGAAGGCTACAACTATGAAGATGCCATCATCATGAGTGAAGATTTAGTTAAAGAAGATGTCTACACATCAATTCATATTGATGAGTATGAAATAGAAACAAGAGAATTAAAAACAGGATCAGGTCGTGAAGAAATTACACGCGAAGTTCCAAATGCTAGTTTAGAAACATTAAAGAATCTTGATGAACGCGGTATTATCATCGCAGGATCTGAAGTTAAAGAAGGAGACATTCTTGTAGGTAAGATTACACCTAAAGGTGTATTTGAACCAAGTCCTTCAGAAAAACTCATTCATGCCGTAATCGGTGAAAAATCAAGAGAATACAGAGACTCATCACTTCGCGTACCTCATGGTGGCGGTGGTGTTGTACAATCAATTCAATACTTCTCAAAGAAGAATGGTGATGCACTGCCAAGTGGTGTGAATGAATCCATCCGTGTTTATGTTGCTAAAAAGAGAAAAATCTCTGAAGGTGACAAAATGGCTGGACGTCACGGTAACAAAGGCGTTATCTCCAAGATTCTACCAAGAGAAGATATGCCTTATATGGAAGATGGAACACCTGTTGACATCATGTTAAACCCACTTGGGGTTCCTTCACGTATGAATATCGGACAAATCTTAGAAATCCATTTAGGTATCGCAGCTAAAAACTTAAATGTTAAAATCGCTACGCCAGTATTTGATGGTGTTGATGATGCTGACTTGATTAAGATTATGGCTGAAGGTGGTATTGATCCAGATGGCAAACGTTTATTATATGACGGACGCACTGGTGAGCCTTATGAAAACAGAATTTCTGTAGGTGTCATGTATATGATTAAGCTTTCTCACATGGTTGATGATAAACTCCATGCAAGAAGCGTTGGACCATACACACTAGTTACACAACAACCAATGGGTGGTAAAGCTCAAAATGGTGGACAGAGATTTGGTGAAATGGAAGTTTGGGCACTCTATGCTTATGGTGCTGCTCATACGCTACAAGAAATGCTTACAGTTAAATCGGATGATATGCTTGGAAGAAATAAGGTCTATAGTGCCATAACGCATGATAAACCAATTCCTCAAGCAAGTATTCCTGAATCATTTAGAGTATTAACTAGAGAACTTCAAGCGCTCGGTCTTTATGTCGAGTTAATTGATGCTACTACTGGTGAAAACGAAGCAGAAAAATCACTTGTCGATAACAATCCAAGCAAGTTTAGAGGAGGATTTCGTTGATGGCTAAAGAAAAATTAACATTACATGTCGAATCTTTAAAGTTATCCGAAGACGCTCTAAAAGCCCTCAAGTTATCAGGTATTGATCAACTTGAAGATTTCAACACGTTTAATTTAAAAGAATTAAATATGTTGTTAGGTGAAAGTTTCGAAGAGATCAAATCGATTTTGCGTCGTTATGCTCTACCTAGAAATTTAGATAACTTAAATTTAAGTGATGAAAGTGTTGAAATATTAAGAAATGCACATATCCAAGATTTAAAAGAATTCTTGGAATTTGACAGACACACACTTTATCATCTATTTGAAGAAGATGCTATTTTACGTCAGGAAATTAATAACATTCTTGAACTTTATGGATTTGATGCTCTAAAAGAACACATTCATGAAGTTGAAGCTGATTTAATTCCTGAAGAAGAAGTTGAAGCATTTTTGGATATTGATTTATCAGAACGTATTCATCGTCACGTTCAACCTATTCGTAAAGGATATGGTAGTCGTACATACAGCCACTTAAAGATTCGTCTTGCATCTCCAGATGAAATTAGACAATGGTCATACGGTGAAGTTAAAACACATGAAACAATCAATTATAGAACATCAAAACCCGAAGAAGGCGGATTGTTCTGTGAACGTATTTTCGGACCTACAAGAGATTACCAGTGTGCTTGTGGTAAAAAACAAAGTGGCAACAAAGGCCAAATTTGTCAAAAGTGCGGTATTGAAATCACTGAATCTAAAGTTCGTAGAGAACGCATGGGTCATATTGAATTAGAAGCACCTGTCGTTCATACATGGTATTTAAAGAATTCCCCATCACGCCTAGCTATCCTTTTAGGAATTAAAGCTAAGCAACTTGAGGAAGTTGTTTACCATGCATCTTATATCGTAACAGATCCAGGAACTGCTCCATTATCAAAGAAGCAAATTCTATCTGAACAAGATTATAGTGCACTTACTGAAGAATATGGTAGCAGATTTACAGCCTTAACAGGCGCTGAAGCTGTTAAGAAACTCCTTCAGGAACTTGATTTAGACAAAGAAGTTAAATCTCTTCGCAAGAAGTTGAAGACAAGCTCTAAACAAAAAAGAGATCGTATCATTAAACGTCTTGAAGTTGTTGAAGCATTCAACAATTCAGATAACAAACCTGAGTGGATGGTTATGGATGTTATTCCAGTTATTCCACCAGATTTAAGACCAATGGTTGCTCTTGATGGTGGTCGTTTTGCTACCACTGACTTAAACGATCTATATCGTCGTATCTTAAACCGTAACAACCGTTTGAAGAAACAAAAAGAACAAATGGCACCTCGTTTAATTACAAAGAATGAAAAACGTATGCTTCAAGAAGCTGTTGATGCACTCTTTGATAATGCTAAACGTGGTAAAAAAGCTGCTGTTGAAAGAAACAGACACTTAAAGTCATTATCTGATATGTTACGTGGTAAGCAAGGTCGCTTTAGACAAAACCTTCTTGGTAAACGTGTTGACTATTCAGGTCGTTCCGTTATTATTGTCGGACCTGACCTTGAAATGTATCAATGTGGTATTCCTAGAGAAATGGCAATCACATTATTCAAACCATTCGTGTTAAGAGAATTACAAAAATTAACAGGAAATGATGCGAATGCTAAAAAGAATGCTAATAGTAAATATGAAAGAATGGATGATGATGTTTGGGCAGCTTTAGAAAAGGTTGTTAGAGAACATCCAGTTCTACTTAACCGTGCACCAACACTTCATAGACTTGGTATTCAAGCATTTGAACCCAAGCTTATTGATGGTAAGGCGATTCGTCTACACCCACTTGTTACCCCAGCGTTCAACGCTGACTTTGATGGTGACCAAATGGCTGTCCACGTACCATTATCAAATGAAGCTCAAGCAGAAGCAAGATTATTAATGCTTGCATCAAACAACATCTTGAATCCTAAAGATGGTAAACCAGTTGTTACACCTTCACAGGACATGGTTTTAGGTAACTATTACTTGACACTTGAAGAAAGACTAGAACGTACATTCTCAGGATATCGTGCAGATGAAAGACAAGCAGAACATAATTTTAAAAATCGCAATGAAGGCCACTTCTTTGCCCATTATGATGAAGCTTATCTTGCGTATCAACATAAAGAAATTGGATTACATACAAGAATTATTATTGATCCAAGATCAATTAACCAAAAGTTTACTGAGGAACAAAAACATAAATATTTAGTAACAACTTTAGGTAAGCTTATTTTCAACCGCATCTTGCCTCCAACATTCCCATATTTAAACGAACCAAGCTTATTTAATTTAGAAAACTATACACCTGATAAGTACTTCATAGTCAAAGGAACTAATCCAAAAGATGTTCTAAAGCAAATGGATGTTCCAGGACCATTTAAAAAGAAATTCTTATCACAAATTATTGCTCAGGTCTTCAAAGACTTGCAAATTAGTGAAACATCTAAGATGCTTGACAGACTTAAAGATCTTGGCTTCAAGTATTCAACAGTTGCAGGTATTACCGTATCATTTGCTGATATCAACGTTTACTCAGGTAAACACGATAGAATTGATGAAACTAATAGAAATATTGAAGAAATCACTGGCTGGTATGAAGATGGTATGCTTACAGATAAAGAACGTCGTGACCTTGTTATTAAACAATGGCAAGAAGCGCGTGATGATATTCAAAAAGGTTTAATGGCCGAATTTGATACAGATAACAACATCTATATGATGTCTGACTCTGGTGCCCGTGGTAATGCATCGAACTTTGCTCAGCTTGCTGGTATGCGTGGTCTGATGAATAACCCTAAGGGTGAAATTATTGAAGTACCAGTTCAAGCATCCTTTAGAGAAGGCTTAACCGTATCTGAATTCTTCATCTCCACCCATGGTGCGAGAAAAGGTTCTACCGATACAGCGTTAAAGACAGCTGAATCAGGATATTTGACACGTCGCCTAGTCGATGTCAGCCAAGATGTCATCGTTGTTGATGAAGATTGCGGTACTGAACGTGGTGTTTATATGGAACCAGTTATGGATGACACAAAAGAAATCGTTCCATTATATGACAGAATCGTAGGACGTTATGCAAGTAAGGATGTTATGCATCCAAAGACTAAGCAAGTTTTAGTTAAAAGAAATGAACTCATCACTGAAGAAATCGGTCAAGCAATACTTAAGGCTGATATCACAGGTGTTGAAATTAGAAGCAATCTTACATGTAACTCTGAAAATGGTGTATGTGCTAAATGTTACGGTCGTAACTTGGCTACAAACACAAGAGTTGAAGTTGGTGAAGCAGTTGGTGTTGTCGCAGCCCAATCTATTGGTGAACCAGGTACTCAGTTAACCATGAGAACCTTCCATACCGGTGGTGTTGCCTCTGCATCAGATATCACTCAAGGTCTACCTCGTATTCAAGAGTTATTTGAAGCTAGAAACCCTAAAGGGAAAGCCGTTATCAGTGAAGTTGATGGTAAGATTAAATCGATTGATCGCCAACGTGGTGGTATTTCGGTTGTTACAATCACTGATGCTCATGATAAAGACTATAAATACACAATGGATCCAAATGTTGAAGCTTTATTCCGTAAGGGTGCTAGCGTAAAAGCTGGTCAAAGATTAACATTAGGTTCTATCAATCCTAAAGAACTACTTCGTGTTGTTTCAACTCAAGCAGCTGAAATGTATATCCTAGAAGAAGTTCAAAAGGTATATCGTGCCCAAGGGGTAGAAATTAGTGATAAGCACATCGAATTAATCATTCGTCAAATGCTTAGAAGAATCACCATCGTCACCGAAGGTGATACAGAATTGTTACCAGGTACAGAAGTATCAGTTTCTGAATTCAAGAGAGCAAATAAAGCTGCTTTCAAAAATTTCAAGAGACCTGCTGTTGGCCGTCCAATTCTACTAGGTATTACAAGAGCATCCCTTAGAAGTGATTCATTCTTATCAGCAGCATCCTTTCAGGAAACAACTAGAATTTTAACTGATGCAGCAATTAAAGGTAAGACCGATGAACTTCATGGCTTGAAAGAAAACGTCATCATTGGCGGACTCATTCCAGCTGGTACAGGTATTTTAAGAGAAGCAACTTTCGAATATGACAGATCAAATACTTATACTGAAGAAGAAGAATTAGATTATTAACACACCAAAAGGACATGACAACATGTCCTTTTATTTTTATAGTTATGGTATAATATGTATACATAAAAAAAGAAAAAGGTGTTACATTGAAAATGAAAAAGATCTTCATTTGGATTGCTATCATGATCTTGTTGGTAGCTGGAGCTACTGTTGGGTACATACTCATCTTGGATCTTTCTTTTATTGATGCACTTTATATGACGATTATCACAATATCAACGGTTGGATACCGAGAGGTAGCCGAAATGAACACACTGGCCAAATGGTTTTCCATTGGGTTCATTTTAGTGAGTGTTGGGATGGTTGGATACTTATTAACAACGGTTTTCAGGTTCTTGAGTGAAGGAAATATCAATGAAGCTTGGAGGAAGAATAAAATGAAAAAAGAAATCGAAAAGTTAGATAATCATATCATTGTTTGTGGAGCTGGTGAAACCGGTGTTCACGTCATTAAACAACTTAAAAGAAGAGAAGTTGAATTCGTCGTCATTGAAAACGATTTGGATGCTATAGAAAACTTAAAGGAAATGGATGTTAATTATATTTATGATGATGCCACTAAAGAAGAGGTTTTACTAGAGGCTAGAGTCAAACATGCGAAAGGTTTAATTGCCTGTCTTGCTAAAGATGCTGATAATGTATTTGTTGTTTTAACAGCAAGAGAACTTAACGCTAAAATGCACATCGTTGCACGATCACATGAAGAAAGATCAGATAAGAAACTTCGCCGTGCTGGTGCCAATAATACAGTTAGCCCTGATGAAATAGGTGGTAAGAAGATGGCTGCAATGATGCTAACACCTAATGTGCAATATTTTGTTGATAATATCATTGATACAAAAAACATGTCTATAGACATGGAAGAAATAGTTATTAAAGAAAATTCGGAATTAATTGATAAAAAATTAAGGGATGCCAAGATATCTGAAAAAGCTGGATTAATCGTTTTAGCTATCAGAAGAGAAAATGATGTTTTCATTTTCAACCCTAAGGCTGATGAAGTGTTAAGACTTGATGATAAGATGATTGTTGTAGGGTCTAAAGAACAGATTAAAGTGCTTAAGAAGATGTCTATGGATTTTGATTTATAGCATGAAAAAGATTATTGTTATTGGGGGTTCGAATCACGACATCTTTTTGTATGCACATCAAACCATTAAATTAAATGATTCCAACCCAGGATATCTAAAGGATTCATTTGGTGGTGTGGGTAGAAATATTGCTGAAAATTTAGCGAGATTAGATTTATCTCCGACATTCATAACCGCGATTGGAAAAGATATAGTAGGCAAAGAAATAGTAGAATCGGGTACTCAATTGGGTATTCTTTTTGACGTGATTGAGGTTCTTTCGACACCAACTTATGTTGCAGTTGTCGACCAAAATAAAGACATGCTTGTCGCTGTCGCTGCAATGGATGATTTAGAGAAAATAACTGCTGATCATTTCAAAGATAAACTCGAAGTGATCAACCAAGCAGATCTGGTTATCCTCGATACAAACTTTAATCAAAATGTTTTAGAGTATCTATTTAATGAAATAAAAATCCCAATTTATGTCGATGCGATATCAACTCATAAAGCTCAAAAAGTAATGCCTTTTTATCAAAAAATGCATATGCTTAAATTAAATTTAATTGAAGCTAAAACCTTATCGCATATTAAATGCAATGTCAAAGAAGATATTGAACACATTGGCTCATACTTTTTTAAACAAGGTGTCAAACAAGTGTTTATCACACTAGGTGATCAAGGAGCTTATTTTTTTGATGGTGTAACACACCGTTTTATCTCTGGAAGAAAGATTGATGTCGTTAATACAACAGGTGCAGGTGATGCTTTCTTTGCAGGTGTTATCTATGGAACCTTAAATCAAATCAATCCATTATCTTGTGGTATGGCTGCAGCACTCATCACACTTAAGGATTCAAAAGCTGTTTCACCATTCATGAGTCAAGACAATCTACAACAAACAATAAAGGAGTACCAATTATGAATTCAAACTTATCGATTCACCCTGAAGTACAAAATGCAAGAGTCAACAATTTACCTATCGTTGCTTTAGAATCAACGATTATATCCCATGGTATGCCATATCCTGAAAATATAAAAATGGCACTTCGTGTTGAAGAGATTATTAGAGCAGAAGGTGCAGTACCTGCAACTATAGCTATTTTAAACGGACAGATTAAAGTGGGACTTACAAGAGATGAGCTCCAAGAACTTGCACAATCAAAAGATGTTTTAAAGGTTAGTAAAAGGGATTTCGGTTATGTTTTATCTCAAAAGAAAACCGGAGCTACAACAGTTTCAGCAACTATGTTGATAGCTGAAATGGCTGGCATCAAGGTGTTTGCTACAGGCGGAATTGGTGGTGTGCATCGTGGCGCAGAAAAAACATTTGATATCTCTAGAGATTTAGAAGAATTAGCCAATGTCAATGTAGCTGTCGTATGTGCTGGTGCTAAATCTATCCTTGATTTGGGACTCACATTAGAGTTTTTGGAAACAAAAGGTGTTGAAGTTCTAGGATATCAGACTAAAGAACTTCCAGCATTCTATAGTAGAGAATCAGGATTTGATTTAGACTATCAAATGGATACACCTGAAGATATAGCAAAACTAATCCACGCTAAATGGTCATTAGGTTTATCTGGAGGTGTGGTTGTTGCTAATCCAATTCCAAAGAAATACAGCATGGATGCACAGAAAATAGATCAAGTCATCCTAGAAGCATTAGATAAAGCACAACTTCTAGGCATCAAAGGCAAAGAGACGACACCCTTCTTACTTTCAAAGATAAAAGAGTTGACACAAGGTGATAGCCTTGATGCTAACCTTGAACTCGTATTTAATAATGCGAAATTAGCAGCACAAATTGCTAAGTTTTATGTTATGATATAATAGTATTTGTTATCAAATAAAAAGGATATGTAATATCCTTATGCTTATACCCGTAAACATTGCATATCCATGCAATAAATGACTAAAGTATAATATAATGAATTGAGTAATTTAAAGAGGAGATACATAAGATGGATCTATTTAAAAAATGTTATCAATATGATGCTGCTAAAAAAGCCCGTGAAGCCGGGTATTATCCATATTTTCATGAATTGACAAGTAAGCAAGATACTGTTGTTCATATGGAAGGTAAAGAAATGATTATGATAGGTTCCAATAATTATTTGGGACTTACCTCTCATCCTGAGGTCATTCAAGCTTCTATTGAAGCAACACTCAAGTATGGAACTGGTGTATCTGGTTCAAGATTTTTAAATGGCACACTTAATTTGCATAGAGAATTAGAAGAAGAATTAGCTGCTTTTTTGAATAAAGAAGATGTTTCCATTTTCGGAACAGGATTCCAAAGCAATTTAGCGATTATATCGGGTATTGCAGGAAGAAATGATATCATTTTTTCTGATAAAGAAAATCATGCCAGCATTTATGATGGCACACGTTTGAGCTATGCTGAAGTTATTCGTTTTGAGCATAGTGATATGAAAGATCTAGAAGAAAAATTAGCAAAAGCTCCAGAGAGCAAGGGTAAGCTCATCATCACTGATGGCGTTTTTTCCATGAGCGGTGATATTGCCAAACTTCCTGAGATTGTCCAACTAGCTAAAAAATATAGCGCTAGAGTCATGGTTGATGATGCACATGGACTTGGTGTCATGGGTGAAGGCGGACGTGGAACAGCAGAACACTTCGGTTTAGAAAAAGAAGTAGATATCATTATGGGTACTTTTTCTAAATCATTAGCAAGCTTAGGTGGATATATGGCAGCTGAAAGAGATGTTATCGAATACATCAGACACAATTCACGGCCTTATATTTTCTCAGCAGCTTTACCACCTGCAAATACAGCTGCAGCGCTTGCTGCACTACGCATCTTGAAAAGAGAACCTCAACGTGTAAAAGATTTAGCTGCAATTGCTGAATATATGCGTCAAGGACTTAAAGCACGTGGTTTAAAGATTAGAGATTCAAAAACACCAATCATTCCAATTTTTACATATATGCCACTGAGAACAATGCTTGCATGTAACCAATTATTTGAACAAGGTGTATATGTTAACCCTGTTATTCCACCTGCAACACCTATTGGTGAATGTTTGATTCGTACCAGTTATACAGCAACACATACAAAAGAACAAATGGATATTGCTATTGATAAAATAGCAAACGTCCTAAAGAGCTTGGAAGGATTTGAGGAGTAAAAATGAAGGTTATCGTAGTTACAGGTGCATCCTCTGGTATTGGATTGTCAATCGCACAATTCTTATGTCAAAAAGGCCATAGCGTTTATGGCATTTCAAGAACTAAGATTCATGAAAAGAATATTAAAAGTATTCAAGCGGATGTTACTGATTTCGAACAACTAAAAAATGCATATCAAGAAATCTATGAAGTTGAAGGCCATATTGATGTCTTAATTAATAATGCTGGTATGGGCATATCAGGCACCATTGAGGACACTTCTTTTGAAGACGCCAGCTATTTATTTAATGTCAATTTTATGGGTGTTTTTAACTCTACAAAAGCAGTACTTCCATTCATGAGACAAAGCGGTGGTGGAAAGATTTTAAATATCAGTTCGGTTGCTTCTAAGCTATCGATACCTTTTCAAGCATTTTATAGTAGTTCAAAGGCAGCAATCAACTCATTTTCTGAAGCACTAGCAAATGAAGTTGCACCATTTAAGATTCAAGTTTGCGCAGTGATGCCGGGAGATATTAGAACTGGATTCACAAAGAATCGTAAAAAGAATGAATCAGATCACCCAGATTATAAAAATCGGGTTGATTTGTCAGTTACAGTGATGGAAAAAGACGAAATCAATGGGATGGATCCATTATCGGCTGCAAAAGTCGTCAATAGACTTGTAAGAATTAAAAGAATTCCACTCTACAAGACTATAGGATTCAAATATAAAGTAATCGTTTTACTTGCTAAATTATTACCAGCTAAATTTGCTAATAACATCGTAGGTTCGATATACGCATTTAAAAAGGGAAAATAATTCATGGATTTAAAGAACAATGCACTTTTAAAAGCAATCATGGCAGGTGTTTATATTGGCATAGCCGGACTGGTATATTTAAGTTTAGAAAATCATATCATCGGTGCTTTTTTGTTTAGTTTTGGACTCTTGGTCGTAGTAACAAGAGACTATCATTTATATACAGGTAAAATCGGTTATTTATTACCATACTCAAAAGGCTATTTGGTTTTGATTCTAAAAACGATTTTAGGTAATATTATAGGCATAGCAGTAGTTGC
>JAIPGC010000054.1 GCA_021736335.1 Acholeplasmataceae bacterium
TCAATCTTAATGATGCTTTCGTGACTTTTAAGAATGGTGAAGCATATGTCAACAACATGCATATTTCTAAGTATGATTTTAGTAATCGATTCAATCATGAAGAAACAAGACCTAGAAAGTTGCTCTTGCATCATAAAGAAATCGTTAAATTATTTGCTAAGACTAGAGAACAAGGATTTACTATCATTCCCCTCAAGGTTTATCTTGTTGAAGGTTTATGCAAAGTAGAAATAGGTTTGGCAAAAGGTAAAAAAGAATACGATAAACGAGAAACCTTAAAGGAAAAAGATCAGGATTTGCGGATGAAAAAAATAATGAAAAACAGGTAGTACAAAATGAAACACAAAATTGGACTTGCCTTAGGAGGCGGTGGTGCCAGAGGATCCTACCAAATAGGTATCTTGAAGGCACTCGATGAAGCAAACATCTTAAAAGATATTCATCATGTATCCGGAACTTCCATTGGAGCAATCAATACGTTCATGGTTATGGCGAAACTCAGCTTTGATCGTATGATTGAAATTTGGGAAAAGATTAATAATTCGGATATTTATGGATCCGGACCTGATCGGTTCAAGATGGACCGACTAGGTATTTTCAGTTTACAAGATGCTTTTAATGTTTTATCTAGAGAAATATCTTTATCTGAAATCAGAAATAGCAAAATTCAAGGATATGCGACATCAGCCAAAATAAAAAAAGATTCATTAATTGATCAAATCCTTATTCATAGAATGAAAAAAGAAGTCTTTCATCTAAATGATTTTGATGATCCTCATAAGGCTGTTTTAGCAAGTGCATCGATACCGGTTTTGTTTGGATCAACAACCATCGGTCAAGATCATTATGTGGACGGTGGTGCAGTTGACAATTGCCCGGTTCAACCACTTCTTGATCAAAATTGCGATATTGTGATCGCTGTACCAATCGATGGGTTCTTTAGACCTAAAAAATATCAAGATAAAAATATCATACTCATCAATCTTAAAACGCACCATCTTTTTCATACCATCCCTTATGACATTCTCGACTTTAAACCAGATATTGTTACTGATAAAGTTGATTATGGATATCAAATGGGGAAACTCATGATAAACAAACTTAAGCATTTAGGCTATCTTAATTCTAATAGCACATGGAATAAACCTGATGGATTCACTCATATCAATATAACTAAAGAAGAAGAGAAAAAAATGAAGGAAGAGGTTTAAACTTATGGATCTAGAGATTGTCAAGATTATTCAATTATTAAGAAATCCGTTTTTCGATTGGTTTTTCTATTTGGTCACACAAATTGGAGATCAATATTTCTTCATTGTACTTGTAGCAATCATGTACTGGACAATCAATAAGAAATATGCTCATAAATTTGTATTTGCATATATGATTACCGCGGGAATCAATACAGGATTAAAAGAGATTTTTCAGCGTTTAAGACCCTATTATTATCAAGGTGTCCAAACCGAACCTAGTTGGATGACAACAGGTTATTCATTTCCAAGTGGACATTCTCAAGCAGCTGGTGCTATAGGTTATATGACATATGATGTATCGAAGAAACTATCCAAAAAATGGATATGGTATATTGGGATTGCAATTTTGATTTTAGTACCACTATCTAGAGTATATTTAGGACAACACTTCTTATCAGATGTCATTGTTGGTGTCACATTAAGTTTTGTATTATCCATCTTTATTTTTAAGTTGGTTGATAAAATGTGCGATCAAGAGCATTTATATACTTTGATGCTAGCTCCAATCTTTATATTGGTGATGTTCTTTGTTCAAAATAGTGATTTATTTGTTGCAGCCGGTGGTTTCGTTGGGTTTGCAGTGGGTTATTACTTGGAAAAAGAATATGTTAAATATGAAGTCAAAACTGTTTTTTGGCAACAAATACTAAAGGTAGTCATTGGTCTTGTCATAGCAATTGCACTTAAAGAAGGATTGAAACTGATATTACCTTATACTATAGATGAAGAATTCAATCCAACAACACGTGATTTAATTTTTGACTTTTTCAGATACTTATTGATAGGAGTATGGGCTGCAGTTGGTGCACCCCTAGTGTTTAAACATGTTTTCAAACGTCATCAAGAAATCGTTTAACGATCTTTCAAACTTAGAAATCTATCAAATCCTTGATTTAAGATTCAAGGTTTTTGTCATGGAACAGCAAATCTTATATGTAGACACAGATTATAAAGATTTAAAAAGTGTTCATTATATGATTAAGGATAATGATGATCTTGTCTGCTATCTAAGATTGATTGATAAAGGTGTTAAATTCAAAGAATATGCCTTATCTAGAATAGCAACTGATCCCAATTATAGGAGCCGTCGTTTAGCATCACAACTCATCAAAGAAGCTTTAAATGATGTGAAGGGAGAACCTATTAGAATATCAGGACAAGCTTATTTGAAAGATTATTATGAGCAACTTGGATTTGAAGTCGTAAAAGGTCCTTATTTGGAAGAAGATATTTTACATTATGAGATGGTTCATCCAAATCAATAAGCAAACATTATACCTTTACAACGAGCAATAACTATGTTAAAATGTAATCGCAATGAACAGAACGAGTAGTAATCATTTACTTTAAAGAGACTTCGTGGTTGGTGAGAACGAAGAAGGAATGTTACGAATGCTATCTGGGAGCAAATGGTATGTCGGCCGTAACGACTAAAGAGGGCTAGATATTCATTTCTAGAACTAAGGTGGTACCGCGTAGCTTATACGTCCTTAGACATTTTCTAAGGACTTTTATTTTTATTCATATGGAGGAATTGTTATGAAATACATGACAGCAGCAGAAATTAGACAAACATGGTTATCATTTTTCGAATCAAAATGGCATAGGATTGAACCTTCTGCCTCATTGGTTCCACAAAATGATCCAACATTATTATGGATTAATGCAGGTGTAGCACCCTTAAAGAAATATTTTGATGGTAGTGAAATTCCTATTAATCCAAGACTGGCCAATGTACAAAAGTGTATCCGCACCAATGATATTGATAATGTTGGTAAGACTGCTAGACATCACACATTTTTTGAAATGCTCGGAAACTTTTCAATCGGTAACTACTTTAAAAAAGAAGCTATTGAATGGGGACTAGAGATATTAACGGATCCAAAGTGGTTCGGTTTTCCTGTTGAAAAACTCTATATGACCTATTATCCTGATGATTTAGAAGCTAGACAATATTGGATTGATTGTGGCATAGAACCATCTCATTTAATTCCAAGAGAAGATAATTTTTGGGAAATTGGACCTGGTCCATGCGGCCCAGATACAGAAATCTATTTTGATCGCGGTGAGTCATATGACAAACGTGGCAAAGAACTCATTGAAGAAGATATTGAAAATGAAAGATATATTGAAATTTGGAATATTGTTTTTTCACAATACAACTCAAAACCTGGACTAACAAGAGAAAACTATCCAGAGCTTCCTAATCAAAATATCGATACTGGTGCTGGTCTAGAAAGATTTGCTTGTGTTATTCAACAGGTCAAAACAAATTTTGAAACAGATTTATTCTATCCAACAATTAAACATGTTGAACAGTTATCAGGTGTGACTTATACTGGTCAAATGGCATTTAAGGTCATATCTGATCATATTAAAGCTTTAGTATTTGCCATTAGCGATGGTGCGATGCTTTCTAATGAAGGCAGAGGATATGTGCTCCGCCGGTTACTCAGAAGAGCAGTTAAATATGGTCGTTCGATTAACCTTACTGAACCATTCTTATATCAACTCGTTGATGATGTTGTTGATACCATGGGTGTCTTCTACAAGAGCCTTCATGAAACCAAAGATATTGTTAAAAAGCTTGTTTTAAAAGAAGAGCAGAAGTTTCTTGAAACCATCAATGAAGGCGAAAAACATCTTCTTGATGCAATTGAAAAAGAAGGTAAAGTCATATCTGGAGTTACAGCATTTAAACTTTATGACACATATGGTTTTCCTATTGAACTCACACTTGAATATGCAAATGAACATCAAGTTGTTGTTGATGAAAAAGCATTCTATTTAGAACTTGAAAAACAAAAGGAACGTTCAAGAGCAGCAAGAACAAATCATGGTAGCATGAAAGCTCAAGAAGAAGCATTTCTTAGTTTTGTTGAACCATCATTATTTGTAGGGTATAACACACTTCAAACAGAAGCAAAAGTGATCAAAGTTTTTGATCAAGGTATTGTCCTAGATCAAACACCATTTTATGCAACAAGTGGTGGACAGATCGCTGATCAAGGAACGATCAATGGCTTAAAAGTAACAGATGTATCCAAGCTTCCAAATGGACAATTTTTACATCAAGTAGAAGAAGGCGCATTTGAAGAAGGTGATGAAGTACTTGCTATCGTCGATGCTTACCAAAGATTAAGAACCATTAGAAACCATAGTGCGGCACATTTATTTCATCAATCGATTAAAGATAATTTTGGAAAACATGCAAATCAGCAGGGTTCACAAGTATCTCCAAAAAGCTGGAGATTCGACTTCAATCATTATGAAACAGAATCTGATGAACAAATTCTTTTAGTTGAAAAACTGGTCAAGCATTATATTCATGAAAAACCACTAGATGTCATCATTCGTGAAATGCCATTAGAAGAAGCAAAGAAATATGGAGCTATGGCTTTGTTTGGAGAAAAGTATCACGATATCGTTAGAGTTGTAGATATGGGTTGGAGCAAAGAATTATGTGGGGGAACCCATGTTAAAAATACAAGAGAAATCGTTGACTTTGCAATTACCTCTTATGAATCAATTGGTTCAGGTATATATCGTATGGAAGGTGTAACTGGAACAGATGTCATAGAACAGGTAAAAGGCTTCTTAGAGCCACAATATCGCGAACTTGAAACTTTATACGATAAGATTAATAGAATGGAAATCAATATCGTTATTCCTGAACAACCGATCATCACAGGCAGCTATAAAGACATCATTAATATGCGTCAATATGTCATCGAAATCAAAGAACTTATCAAAGAAAAAGAAAAAGAAATGAGTCGTATCAAGCAACAAGATGTCTTGCAAAGATTAGATGACTTCATTCTTGATAATCAATCAACAAAACAAGTGATCGTGACACATGATATCGATTCTAAAGTTTTAAAGCAATTGATGGATGCACTTTATGATAAAATAAAAGCGCAAACCTTATTCCTTGTAAACATCCAAGAAGGTAAGGCAACATTCTTATGTAAGAGTGCTTTGGATCAAGCAAGTCATCTCATCAAACTTGCAGCATCTCTGACCAATGGTTCAGGTGGCGGAAAGCCAAATATGGCTCAAGGTGGAACTCAGGATTTAACCAATCTTGATCAAGCAATTGAGACCATTAGAAAGAGCTTATGAAAAAATATTTTGGACTAGATTTAGGAAGTAAAACAGTAGGAATCTCAATGAGTGAGTCAGGTGTCATTGCATACACACTTACAACCATAAGATTTACTGAAAATGATTATATAGAAGCCGCTATACAAGTTGCTAAACTCATTCATCAATACAAGATTGATACCATAGTTTTGGGATACCCCAAGCATATGAATAATGATATTGGTATTAGAGGGAAAATCAGTGAAGATTTTAAATTGCAATTAGAACAAAGATGCACTGCAGAAGTTGTTTTATGGGATGAGAGATTATCAACCCAAACTGCACTTCGCACAATGATTAAAGGATCAGAACGACGCAAATCCCAAAAGCAAAAAAAGGATGAGCTCGCTGCTGTTGTTATATTACAAAACTATTTAGATTATAAAGGAGCAAGTCTATGTTAGAAGAAAACCAAATGATTGTTACAAATGCTGAGGGCGAAGAGTCTGTATGCGAGATTTTATTTACACATGAACACAACGGTAAGAACTATGTTGTCTTTGAATTCTTGGATTCACATGAAGTCAGCGCTGCAGTTTATGTTGTAGGCGAAACCGAAGATGAAGGAACTTTCCTTGATATCGAAACTGATGAAGAATGGGATATGCTAGATAAAGTTTTACAAGCATATTTCGATAGTGAAGAAGACGAATTAGAAGACGAAGAAGAAGAGGCATAATGCTAGAAGAGATTAAACAGTATGCTAAAGATCATCAGGTTCCCATTATATGTGATGATGGTCTTTTGTTTCTAACCAAAGTCATCGAAGAATACCAAATTAAAGACGTATTGGAAATTGGAACTGCAATTGGCTATAGCGCACTCGCTATGGCCTCTTTGGGTTGTCATGTAGATACATTGGAAAGAAACGAAGAAATGTTTGAGCAAGCTAGAAATCATATGGAAATCTATGATCAAAATCATCAGGTTCATCTTATTTTTGCTGATGCATTAACATATCATGGGGAGCTCAAGACATATGATCTGATATTTATAGATGCAGCCAAAGCTCAATATCAACGCTTCTTTGAAAAATACAAACCTTATTTAAATCCTAATGGTATTGTTGTTTGTGACAATTTGAGATTTCATGATTTAAAACCAGAAAATGTCAACAGACATACAAAGCAACTGTTAAGAAAGATTGAAACATTTAAAGCTTATTTGCTCGAACATCCTGAGTTTAAAACAACGTTTGTTGATCATGGAGATGGCATGAGTTTAAGCCAAAGGAAATCAATATGAAATTGTTGATAACGATTTATCAATTAAAAAACTTAGAAAAACTTTCAGTATACGCTGATGGTTTTTTAATTGGTAGTGATCGATTTGGAACAAGACTTACTAAGAGTTTCTCTGATGAAGAAATCTTTACAGCAATAAGCCAGACAAAAGCCTTAAATAAGTCATTATATTTGGTATGTAATCAAATGTTTGACGACAAGCAACTAGAATCCTTTCAGGGTTGGATTGAAACGTTACCCGTGCGTGAGCTTTCTGGAATCATTGTTGCTGATTTAGGTGCCTACAAAGTTCTAGAACACATGGGTTATAGTGATTTAATTGTTTATAATCCCGAAACATTATTAACGAATGCTTATGATTTCAATTTTTTAGCAGATTTTGATATTCAAGGTGTCTTCGTTGCTAAAGAAATCACATTAGAAGATATTATTTATATTGGAAAAAATAAAAAATATCAAATGTTTATGATTGGTCATGGTCATTTGAATATGTTTTATTCCAAAAGACAACTGATTGACAACTTTATGTATTTCACTGAATCTGAAAATCCTTATCATAATCGACAGGATCTAAAGATTATTGAAGAAAATAGAAAAGATGATCCTTACCCTATCTTAGAAGATCAGGCAGGAACTCATGTTTTTAGAAGTCAAGTCCTATCATCATTGAATCATTTGGTTGAGCTCAAAGATTTTGTTGACTATTTGGTTGTTGACACATTATTCAAAGATGATGATTATGCTTATGATATTTTAAAAATGTATCGTGATGGAAAAGAAGATTTGAATCTCAAAAAGCAAATTCAAAATAAGTATCAAGAAGTTTGGGATGAAGGTTTTTTCTACAAGAAAACAATATATAAACACAAAGGATAAATATGATTGAATTGTTAGCACCTGCAGGTGATCTAGAAAAATTAAAAATTGCACTCATGTATGGTGCTGATGCTGTCTTTATTGGAGGACAGAATTTTTCACTACGCGCTCGTGCTTCCAATTTCACACTCGATGATATCTTAGAAGCAACAACTTTCGCTCATCAAAGAAACAAAAAGATTTATGTTACGACCAATATCATTCCTCATAATGAGGATATGGATGGTGTCATAGAATATTTGCAAGCTTTGGAATCTAGAAAAGTAGATGCGATTATATCTGCTTCACCATTCATCATAGATATGGCACTTAAACATACAAAATTAGAAATTCATTTATCAACGCAACAGTCAGTTACCAATAGCGAAGCAGTTAATTTCTGGTACAACCATGGTATCACACGGATTGTTTTGGCGAGAGAGTTGAGTAAAAATCAAATCAGATATTTGATTCCTAAAACAAAAGCCGATATTGAAGTGTTTATTCATGGTGGTATGTGCATGTCTTATTCAGGAAGATGTAGCTTATCAAACAATATGACTGATAGAGATGCTAACCGAGGTGGTTGTGCACACTCATGCAGATGGAGCTATGAGCTTACTCAATCCGGAAAAAGCGTAAGTGATCAAATGTTTTCGATGTCCTCAAAAGATTTAGAGGCTTTAGAACAAATACCTTTTCTAATCGAATCTGGTGTTAAGTCACTTAAAATTGAAGGTAGAATGAAGAGTCTTCACTATATAGCAACAGTCGTCTCAACATATAGAAGATTAATTGATGACTACGAAAGAGATCTTAGAATTGATTCTTATGATTCATATCTTATCGAACTTCAAAAAGCTGAAAACAGACAAGCATCACATGGTTATCTTGAGGGTCTACCAGGTGTAGAGCAACAGCTTTATGATAAGAAGAGTGAACAACCCTCTCAATTATTTATTGGACTTGTTCAAGATTACGATGAAAAGACTCAAATAGCAACCATTGAGCAACGAAACTATTTTGAAGTGGGATATGAAATTGAAATATTCCATCCAAATGGTAATGAGCAAACTTTTATTTTAGATTATATGACAGATGATAAAGGTGAAATAACACAAGTTGCTAGACACCCGCAACAAATTCTAAAAATCAAGGTTCCATTTGCAGTTGAGCCCTATGCCATGTTGAGGAAGAAATAATGGAATATTTTGAGAAAAACGGGAAAATAATTCCATATCAAATCGTTCATAAAAGAATTAAGAATACATATTTTAGAGTCAGGGATGGCTTTCTCAAGGTGTCATGCCATCCACTCACAAAAAAGACCCTGATTTTAAATTATATAAACCAAAGATTTGATCAGATTCATGCTAAATTAGCGGTATCCACACCAATCGAACCAGATGATCAAATCAATCTTTGGGATGACACATTTGAATTTGTGCTTTCTTATGGCAAATTCAGATATGAGATACAAGACAAAATTGTTGTTGCATGGTCTATAAAAACCGATTCAAAAAGTGTGAAAAATCAGGTTTATATTCAAGAATTAGAACTTCAATTAAAGAAAATAAAGCATGAGATCGAAGAAACGATAGCAAAAAAAGGACTTAGTCCCCTACCTTATAAAATTAAATACTACAAGAGTAAATTTGGTAGCTATCATCGTAAAAACAAAGAGATATCACTGAATAGTTTCTTAGCGCGATTAGATCCGATTTATTTAAAATATGTGATTTATCATGAATATGCACACGCAATCGTTTTTAATCATTCAAAAGATTTTTATAATCTTTTAAACGAATTCATGCCAAATCATCGTGTTTATCAAAAAGACTTAAAAAAAATAGCAATTATTTGAAAAATGATGTATAATAATTAAGAAATTTAAGGAGGTACACCAATGGCTGTTAAGCAAACGTTTCAATTAACTCAAGAAGGTGTCGATAATTTAAAAACTGAACTCACATATTTAAAGGATGTTAAGCGTGGTGAAAACCTAGAAGCACTCAAAGAAGCAAGAGCACAAGGCGATTTGTCTGAAAATGCTGATTATGATGCTGCTAGAAATGAACAAGCAAGAATTGAAGCAAGAATTGCTGAAATTGAAAATATCATCAAGAATGTAAAAATCATCAAAACTACATCAGAAGATATTGTTAACATCGGTAAAACAGTACGTGTTCGTTTTGTTGCAACAAAAGAAGTCAAAGAATTTTACTTAGTCGGTAGTATTGAAGCCGATCCAAGTGCAAGAAAGATCTCTGTTGAATCACCTATTGGTAAGGCAATGCTCAACCATGCGGAAGGCGATACAGTTGAAGTCAAGACAGAAACAGGACGCATCTTTTCAATCGAGATAGTGGAAATTAACTAATGTCAGTTTACCAAAAATGCATACCGCATGCTTACCATGCATCCATTTTTGAAATTCCATACCAAACACTGAAAGAGCAAGGTATAAATTCCTTGTTTTTTGACTTAGATAATACGATTATTGCTTATGATGAAGCAGAGTTAAATCATAAGCAAATAGAGTTTATTAAAGAGCTACAAAAGGATTTTAAAGTGCTTGTTTTGTCAAACACAAATTATAAACGTGTCAACCTAGCTCTAAATAAGATGGATATTCCATTCATTTGGCATGCAAAAAAACCTCTTAAATTTGGTTTTAATAAAGCATTAAAAATGTTGGATTCGAAAAAAGAAGAAACATATATCATAGGTGATCAACTCATGACTGATGTTTTTGGAGCAAATAGGGTAGGTATTGGCTCCATTTTGGTAGCTTCAGTCAAACGTAAATCTGATCGCATGATTACCAAATTTAATCGAATACTTGAAAAATTCATACTTAAAAATATCAAAAAGAAATTACCCAAGATTTATGACGAAAGGTTGAAACCATATGTCCTCAGTCATTAGATGCCAGGGATGTGGAGCACTTCTACAAACAGAAGATCAATCCAAGGTTGGGTATGTATTATCACTAGACCATGAATACTGTCAATCATGTTACCGTCTGATGCATTATGGAGAAGCAAATATCCATTTTCATCCAGAGGATTTACCCAATTTAGAAAGTGATTCTTTGATTGTAATGGTTAGTTCAGTCCTTCATTTGGACATGTTATATAGTTATCCAGTTTACCGATATCAACCAGACGCTCATTTTGTTTACATCATTAACCAAATAGATTTACTTCCTAGAAGTACGAATCTAGATAAATTAGTAGAGAAGTTAACACAAAAGGCACGCTCATTAAATGTACCT
>JAIPGC010000003.1 GCA_021736335.1 Acholeplasmataceae bacterium
TCAATTGGATATTTTGCAAAATTTGAAAAGTCATACATGAGTGTCATGACCTCAATGCTTCTTTTTGTCCAGAATGATAAAGACCCAAAGATGAGTTTGATCGAGAAAAAGAACCACATCGCAAAGAACGCACTCACAATTAATGCTGTCACATTTGAAAATGTCCAGATGATACCTAAGGTTGGTGTAAAGATGGCTAAAAAGATAATACCTAAAATTAGTTCACCTATACCTTCTAATTGAATCATTTCTGCGACAAGCTGAAAGAGTGGATTAATCGGTTTAATCAAATATTTATCTAAAATTCCTCGTGTAATTCCACCATTAGATAGTTGCCAGACTTGATCTGAAAAAATATGATCAATCGCTTTTGGAATTAAGTAGAAACCATAAAGAAATCCCATCATTTCAATATTCCATCCATTGAGCGAAGGAATCGTTGTAATCGTTAAGTAAAGTGTAGTAAAGATAATCGTATTTTCAATTAAGAAACCTAAAATACCGATGATTGCATCTAATCGGTAAGAAAGTCTTGCTTTAAGACTTCTTGAAACATAATAGGGATAGAGTTTTAAGTACTTCTTCATATTAACCACCGACGCTCACAACACGTTTTTTAAGTCTGTTAAAAGATAGATTACATAAGAAACCTAAAATGACAATCCATAAGATTTGAACAAGAAAACTACTAATTATCTCACGTGGAGTTAATCGCTCTAAGAAAATCATAATTGGTTTTTCAATCATACTTTGAAAAGGTAAAAATTTTAAGATATTACTTAACCAATCAGGAAAATATGAAGATGGTAATAAGCTTCCAGATAGAAATGCAAATGTAATATTTTTAATAATCATTAAACCAAAGAGTGCATTCGTAAATATAGCAATTTCACCGATTAAGAAATTAAGTGAGTCAGCAATCACGAAAGATAATAAAATACTCAATATAAACAAAAGATGTGTACCAATTCCTGGAATTGGGATACCAATGATGATGTTGAGCAAAATCATTGATAATGTCCACAAAGGAATAAACATCAAAATAGAGGTTGAAATAAATACACCAAAACTTGATGAAAGTAAACGATAACGATAATTAATCGGACGAATAAGAGATATTGCGATATTTCCTTCATAAATATCATCACCGATAATCCAAAATGAGATTGATGAGAATGCAAGTGAGGTTGCTACCCTTGCAAAAATTAAATAGGCAATCATCTCATGAAATGTCATCCCATTAATTGCTTCCGTAGTGGAATTCTTATAAACGGCTTGCCATAGAAAAAATAGAATTAATAGTGAGATGATGTCTCCAAGAAGCCATCCAAATGCACTAAATTTATAGGCAAACCCATCTAAGATACCTGCTTTAGTAAAAGCCAAGTATTTTTTAAATTTGTCTGGTCTCATAAATTTTTTTCACAATACTTTCTAATGAATTTTCCTTGATATGAATATCATCAACAACATAATCATTTAAGATCGTTTTAAGTACTTGGTTGATACTGATTTTTTCGATATCAAAAGATAGCTCGATATATCCGTTTTGAATTTCTACATCAACATCATGACCAATCTTTGTTTTTAGTAACTGCAGATCAATCTCTTGTGAACTGAAAAAACGGATATGTCTAATATCTCCAAATTTCTTTTTGATAAGATTGATTGATCCATCGTAGAGTATGGATCCTTCATCCAAGATGATGATTCGATGACATAAGTCGGTGATATCATCCATGTTGTGTGTCGTTAAGATAATTGTTGTTTCATACGTCTTATTGATTTCTTTAATTGCTTTAATCATTCGATCTTTAACTAAGACATCAAGTCCAATCGTTGGTTCATCAAGAAATAATACTTTTGGGTTATGGATAAGACTTGCAGCAAGATCAGCTCTCATGCGTTGGCCTAGTGATAATGTTCTTACGGGTTGACTTAAAAAGGGCTCAAGATCTAATACTTTGTTTAGGAAATCAAAGCGATCTTTGTAATCTTGATTGGATACATCATAGATTTGTTTCAAAATAATTAGAGATTCAATGAGTGGTAAATCCCACCATAATTGTGTACGTTGACCAAAAACAACACCAATCTTGTTTAAAACATGGCGTCTTTGTTTGGGGTGATAAGGGTGATAGCCTTCAACAAGTATTTCACCTTCAGTTGGTGTTAAGATTCCACACATCATCTTAATAGTTGTTGATTTACCTGCACCATTCGCCCCGATATAACCAACAATTTCACCCGGTTCAAGTGAAAATGAAATATTTTTAACCGCTTCAATTAAATCATATTTAAGGGAAAATAATGTCTTAAACATGCCAATAATACCAGGTTTTCTCACTGGTTTTTTAAATACTTTTTTAACGGATTTGACTTCAATGATTGCCATATACCTATACTTCCTAGTTCACTCTATACTTATTATATCAACACTTCTAAAGAGTACTTCTATATCGTTACCATAAATAATCATGATAAGATTAATTTCGAAAAGTTCTTGTAAAAATTATAACATATAATATGTTTAAATAGTATTCCTGAACAGAGTAGTCGTGTACATTTAAGTTAACTTTGTTATAAATCGTGTTAAAATTTTAGCACCCTAGTATCAAATCGTGTAAAAAGTTAAGTTGAACCTTTGATTTATTTATAAGATTCGAGTGGCTAATAATTACAATCTCTATGTACAAAAGCGTGAAAATCCAAAAATAATTAGCATATATTGACTCTTATCGTTAAATTCAAGTACAAAAAAAGGCCTGATACGTATTGTATCAAACCTATGCTTCTTATATGTGTTAGGCTACCTATTTTAATACAATTACGCACCCCTAGTGAGAATTTGCGCACCCTACACCTATTTTTACGCACCCCTGCTTGATTTTACGCACCCCTAAATTATGGCTTACTTTAGCCTTTTTATTTTAGAGCAATTTTCAAGCAGTTATTTCTTTGATCAAAATAGGTTATTCCACTATCAGCTCATTGTGGGGTGTCGAACCCATACTTCCGGATATAAATATTAGATTAGAATGTCTAACCCCAAATTCCAAAAAAGAATAAAGAACTTAGCCCCATTAGAATGACTCCTACTACGACGAAGAATGAGTGCACATTATCTCCCCATAACAGTTTTGATCTTGCTACAAAAAGTTTATAAATGATAAATTCACTTTTCTTCAGTGCGCTCACTAATAAAAACAAACCAATCAAAGCCATTAAACTTCCCCATAAATAATTCATTTTGTTTCCTCCTCAATAAATTTAATTTTCATTTTATATATTACTTTCTTTAAATCCTCGATGTCGATTATATCTCTTACAACTAACATTTGATTATCTGTTGTTAAGATTTTCAAAAACCCATTGTTTTCATAAACACGAATACCTGTATAAAATTGATATTTCTTTATATATATGTTCTTAATTTTGATTCCTTCCACCGTTAAATTACCTTTTTGAATAACCACTTTATCATGATAGATATCAAGCAAATCATTCGGAGAATCCAAATAGATATATCTCCATCTGGATGTCATAAAAAGTAGAAATAACCAAAACATTGTAAATAAACCAAATCCTAATGTGAAATGCCATGTTAAAATCTCAAGAGTTGAGATATAAGTTGTTGTAATAATCATCGCAACAGATAAGAAAATCAAGAATCCTACAAAGAAATCGTAGTATTTTTTCATTCGAAGGTCTTTTTTTGCTATATATATAGATCCTTGGTATAAAACTTCTGTTTCCCCAATAAACAATTCATCATGTGAAATATGAAATATATTCGTCATTTCAGTAATCATTTGAAATCCTGGTTCAGATAAATCATTTTCCCACTTTGATATTGTTTGAGGTGTCACATTCAGCAACTCAGCAAGTTGCTTTTGGCTCATGTTATTTTTAATTCTATTTGTTCTAATTCTCTCACCAAACGTCATAACACCACCTCCTAAACACTTATATTATACTGCAAAAATACTTCAAAACATAACAACGTTTCGTTGAATTACTAGAATGAAACTATTTTTAAACTTATTATAATCGTGCAAATTCATTTGAAATCGTGTATTTCAAAATGTAATCGTGTACTGATTTTTAATTTCTACTAAAATTGTATAAGAATAGATCATTCCATATCTATTAGGTTACTAACTTTTAACACAATGCTAAAATCAAGAAACGGCTCTATTAGTAAATAAAAAGGCCAAACACAATATTGTATTTGACCAATGCTTTGCTAATGGCGGAGGAAAGGGGATTTGAACCCCTGCGCCTTTTACAGCCTACAAGCTTTCCAAGCGTGCCTCTTCAGCCCCTTGAGTATTCCTCCATATATGGTGCACCCGACATGAATCGAACATGCGACCTTAACCTTCGGAGGGTTATGCTCTAATCCAACTGAGCTACGGGTGCACAATGTGTCGCGATAATTATTTTACCATGTAATTTTATAAATGTCTAATCGAAAAACTAATAACCATAAGTTAGTAAATAATGGTATAATAAGTAGCGAAAAGAATATACCTATATTGAGCATAGACTTGATGAATGGATTAAAAAAACTAGGAGTTCACATGATAAAACCTATTTTTAATCGATATGAAAGAAAATACTTTCTAACAAACGATCAAAAAAATGAATTTGCCGAATTTTTGAAGACTCACATGATTTATGATTCTTTTTCAAATGGTGGTAAAGCCTATACGATTTATAATATCTATTTTGATACAGATGATTTTAATATCATTAGAAATTCTTTATCTAAACCTAAATTTAAAGATAAATTGAGACTAAGATCATATCAATGTCCAGTAAACTCTCACGACTTGGTTTTTCTTGAAATTAAAAAAAAATACGAAGGAATTGTCAACAAGAGACGTGTAAATCTAACATACAAAGCAGCAATTGATTATCTTGAAAAGGGTATTAAACCTCAATTTGATGCATATATAGATAAACAGATCTTTGAAGAAATTGATTATTTTATCAATATTCATAAAGCTAAACCTGGTGCATTCATAAGTTATGAAAGAACCGCTATGATATCAGAGAGTGAAGAATTGAGAATAACATTTGACCATCAAATGTTATTTAGAAAGCAAAATATATCGCTTACCAAAACTGGTGGAGCACCTATTATGGAAGACTCGACTACCTGGTTAATGGAAGTTAAGAGTAATGATAATTTTCCATTATGGCTTGCTCAAAAATTATCATCATTTCAATTATATAGTCAAGGCTTTTCAAAATATGGAACAGCATACAAACAATTTCTACTAGGAGGAATTACAGATGATTACATCCTTTATGATTATTAACATGGATACACTGACTTTAACAAATATCTTATATGTTTTATTAACATCAACAACTTTGGGTATTGTTTTGTCATTAGTGTTTGTTTATACAAGAAAGAAAACAGTTTATGATCATGCATTTAGTTTCACTTTACTACTTTTACCCTTGGTGATTTCAATTATCATTATGCTCGTATCAAATAATCTTGCTCGAGCATTTAGTTTAGCAGGTGTGTTTGCTTTAGTACGCTTTAGAACTGCAATTGCTGATTCAAGAGATATCACTTATATTTTAAGTGCTGTAGGCATCGGTCTAGCTTCTGCAATGGGTTATTTACTTTATGCAGTTGTGATTACAGCTTTCATTAGTTTGCTACTTATTATATTGAGCTATTTCCAAATCGATAAGGACCATACTAATCATGCAAAGCTCAAAATCGTGATCCCTGAAAACCTAAATTACTCCACTGTCTTTGATGAGGTGTTCAAAGAACACTTATTGAGTTCACAACTCCAAAAAGTGAAAACTACTGATTTTGGTACGATGTTTGAATTGACCTATATTATAAAAATGAAAGATACCATGGATCAGAAAAAATTCTTAGATGCTCTTCGAGTAAGAAATGGTAATTTAAGCATCACACTAACGACTGATTATGTATCACTAACATCTGAACAATAAAACAAAAAAGCGAGCAATCGCTTTTTATTTTTTAATGGTCGGGACGACAAGATTTGAACTTGCGACCCCTTGCACCCCATGCAAGTGCGCTACCAAGCTGCGCCACGTCCCGGCCTATTCATTATATCAAAAAGGAAGCGTAAAAAAAAGAGCCGAAGCTCTTAATTCATTATTTTGCTAATGCACCCATAGGATCCCAAGGTTTTAACACTTTTGGTGCTTGTTTCCATGCTTTCTTTTGAACTTCAGAAAGATACTTTTCATGAATGACAGCTTGATAGACATATTGATCAAACCATGAGTCTGATGCTAAATAATATCCTTTACTTCCATTAGCATCACCCCAGCTATTTTCAATCTTAAAGCGATTAGGTTTTCCTTCATCTATATTGACTGCAGTAAGTAGCATTGCATGATTCATTGCACTTTGACTGTAGTCAAGTTGATCTTCTTTTGATAAGAATAAGCTCATCTCAAGCATCTGATCATAATCATATGATAGGTCATCCCAAACGCCAATTGTGCGATCACCATACCTTGCAACATCTGATCCGAACCAAACAACTTCATTATCTAAGAGTTGTTTCAAAACAAGATCCTTTAAATCTTTCATTTCAAGGTTTAAATATTTGATTTCTCTACCACCAATGACATTACCTAAATATGAAACTGTATAAGTTTTCATAAAGGGTTTATCTTTTGTTGGTGAATTGATGATACTAACATAGTCCTTTAAGATGTCACCTACATGTTCAAAATAAAAACCTTGAGGTGTAAGTCCTTTGATGATATGATATTGTTCTTTTGCTATATATTCAAAATCAAATGATTCTGGTGGTGTACCAAAATTAGTTGATAAAAATGTATATAGTTCATCAAGTGCTTTTGTCTTAAGTGCTTCAATCTCACTTTTCTTGCCTTCACTAAATAACCGTCTTGCACTTGCTGCATATTGGCGTAATTTGAGATTAATAATTTGATTCATAAATCTGGTTCCACTGCTTGAAGTCGTTTCTGCCATAGCTTCTTTTGGAACAATACCATACTTTTCAATTAGGCTTACGAACATATCCCATTGACCACCATCCTGAATACCTGTCTTTAATAGGTGTTGCAATGTTCTATCGTCTTGATCAGCATCCAAGAAATCATCAATAGATTCAATGAAATAATTAATCTTTTCAAACTTATCCCAAAAAGCTGTGTAGTTCTGTGATAATTCAAATTCCTTTAAATCGTACTTCTTAGCAATCACTTCTCTTAAATGATTGAGTCCAGCAAAAATCCAACATCTGCCACTTTGCTTTTGATTAGCAACTGGTAATGTTTTAATTTCATTTGAAAAGCGAAATTGAGTTAAAGGCTTTTGTTCTTGCTTATCAAAAAGATTGGCTAAATCATTTTTGACTAAAACGCGTTTTAATGCTTGTTGAACTGGTTTTTTTTCATAGTTACTTTTTAATTTTTTTAAGTCATTTACTTCAATTTTTTTCATTTATTTTCACCTTTCTTATTTCAAAAGACGGCCCAACAGGGCCATCTTTTATTAAACTCTAATCATTCTTTCATCCTTAAATGTTTCCACAATAGCATAATCATTTTCTTTTACAATGACCAAGCTTGTGTTGACATAATTGATGATATTTGAAACGCGTTGAGGTGGTACAGCAATCAATAATTGAATGCTTAAGCTGTTATAGAATTTCATCATCGCATCGATTCTTGATTCATCCATATTATTAAATGCTTCATCAAATAAAACGATACAACCTGAGTCAATTCTTCTATTTTTGGTTAGAAGTTGTTGGAAAGAAGCTGCAATAACGATATAGAATGGAACTTGAGTTTCCCCACCACTCTTTTCCTTAGAAACCTTAGAGAACATGGACTTGTTCCCATTCTTATTCGTGACTTCAATGTCATATGCCATATAGTTTCGATAATCCAAATACTTATACGTTAACATATCATATTCAGGATCATTAGAGGCAATCTTCTCAAATAATTCCATCAAGATGGTTTCATTTTTCTTTGTTAAACCTTCAGTAAACAATGTGTGCTTGCTAATTGCTTCATTTCCCATAATGATATTATAGTACAATTTATAATCGGGATCATCACTTGCTTTGTAGGTCAGCTGATAACTATCTGAACCAAAGGTCTTACCCATTAAGGCGATATTGAGTTCAGCTATTTGTTGCTGTGCGTTTTCAATTGATGCTCTAAGCTTGCCAACAAATTCTTCTTTAAATCCGATTTCTGAATTTCTACGAAGTTCTGTTGCTTCTTGTTCATAACGAACTAAGTTGTTGTTTCTAATCTTATGTGCTTCTTGTTCGAAATAAACGAGATCATCCATTGTCGGTGCAGCACCAAAATGGAAGAGATCAATATAATTCTTCATTTGGTTGACAATGTCAGCTCCAGCCTTTATGATTTGTGAATTCAAACTTACATTGGATTGTGCCAAGTAAGTTGTAATTGCGTCATGGTCCTGCTTAAACTTCATCTTTAAAGCAAAGAATTGAGTATTAGCAAGACTTAATTTTTCAGGATGCTTGTGACTGAGTTCTTTTTGAGCAATAGAGAATTCATCTAGTTTTTCTTTGATTTCATCAATTAAGTCGATGATCCGTTGACGTTCATCACGGTTTGTTGCAATCTCACCAACAAAACTTTCTGAATCTATGCGTAATTGCTTACGGTTATCTCTTGCTTTTTGAATTTGTTCTTCAAGCTTAGCAAGATTCTTATCCTTACCTAAGCTATTGATTTGTTCTTCAAGTTGTGTGTACTCTCTTCTGGTTTGTTTGATTAAATCAAAATATCTGATTTGTCCTTGATGTACTAGTTGGTTAGATCTACTTTGTGAAAGTAATCTCATGATCTTATCGTTTTTATCTGTGATGTCATATAACTTGTCCATTTTGGCTTCTAGAGCGCTTAAATGCTTAGTTTCCATCTCTGTTTGCATCGTAGTTGCTTGAGTGCCTATAAAAGGAATTTCATAGACTCTAGGATTGATTTGTCTTGCAGTATGGTTACTATAAGTCATGCATGTTGGAGTAATCGAACGATTGAAATTCTTTAAGTCATGAACATCATCCACACAATATGTACTGTTAAGTAGCATATTAATATAATATCTAGCATATGTATGGTCTGAGGTTACTTTATCTGCAAGTGTTCCAGGAACAAGTTGCTCATATGCGGTAAGTTTTTGTGTGTTAACGAGTCCAACTCCATATATCTTTTGTTCAAATTTAACTTGATCATATATATCAAGAGCATCATTAAAATAACTAGGATCTACGATAATGTCAAATCTTTGTGTATTCAAATAACCTTCAACAGCATTTCTCCACTTTTCATCACTTACTTCAATGAGCTCGCATAATGGTCTTACACGAACTTCTTTTTGATAATGACTCGATAATCCATCATTAATCGCACGGATTAAATTTTCTACATAATTAGGATAAGTTTTAACATTTCTTTTCAGTTGATTGAGTCTTTGTTGAGAATCACGTATTTCTTCTGATAACTCTCTTTTTTCAGCTTCCAATTTGTCTTTTTCAGTATGATATGCTTGAAGATATGCTTGAACTTCAGTATTGAGTGTTGAAAGCTGTTGTGATAGCTCTGAAGCACCAAGTTGATCTTCATTGGATTGATAATAACTTACAAATTCTTTCATGGTTGTGTTGGGTAGCAAGTTAATTAATTCTTTAATGGTTGTAAATTCTTTTTGAAGCATATCTTTAAGCTGTGATAAAACATCTCTTTGAGTTTCATATTCTGTCGCTTTTTTTTGCAATGCTTCTTGATATGAGCTTAAAGTTCTTGATAAATCACTATCATTTTTCGCACGTTCTAGGTTTAAAATTGCACGATCGTTTTCTTCGATTTGATCATCAATTTGACCTTTAGCTTCGCGAAGATAATCTAATTTCTTATCAATTTGAGTTAATTTGTCTTCATTTTGTTTGATGAAAGATTCTCTTTTTTCTACCCAATTGAGTTGATCAATGAGTTTATTGATATCTTGCTGTTCTTTATTTAATGTGATATCTTCACCAGTTTGGTGTATCAAATCAAGTTTCTCAAGTTTTTCACGATCTTTTTTGATTTGCATTTCAATCTTTTTAAGTTGTGCAACATTGTTTTTTAATGATTGAATGTCAATTGGATCATCATCTAGCAAAAACTCAAAGACGAATGCTTGAAGGTCTATTGATCTAAAAGCTAGGGCTTTGGGAAGTATTTTTGCATACTTAGTTGCATCCATACCAAAAAATCTCGCAAGTGCATCACGATATTTTTTTTGTGTCTCAAAAGGTGTAAATTCAATATCTAAAGACTTAAGATAAGCCTTCATGCTCTTATAGTCTCTTGGATATTTCTTCTCAAGGAATAAGCTATCATGAATGGATACATTATCTAAAAGATAAAATCTTTCTTTAAGTGCGGATGTTTTTGGTAAATCAAGGATACATCCAATCACAGAAAACTTTTTACTTTGTTCATCGAAGAACTCTAAGGCGAGATGTGAAACGACATCTCCATTTCTTAGAAATTCTTTGTTTTCAGCACCAATACGACCTCTGACATACCCTTCTAAAGTACGCTTTGCATCATCAGTTGCTGCAATATTAAATTTAGAACCACTTCTTCCACCTACAAATAAATATTGCATGGCATCTAGCAATGTAGATTTACCGGATCCGTTTTCACCGGAAATGAGGGCATTATCTTTAATATCAATGGTTTGATTAGAGAATAAATGCCAGTTGACTAATTTAATCTTCGTCAATTTCTTCATTGTCGTCAACACCTCCTTCTACATAGCCTTCCAATTTATTTACAACTTCTTTGATGTTATCTAAGTTGGTGACATAAAGGATGGTTGGGTATATTTTAATCCGAGCATCATCATGCAAGCCTTTATCGATAAAATCGATGATATTATAGTTTCTTAAAAATGATAATGCTGGTTTGAGCTTATCTTTTGTGATTCTCTTATGATCTAAAAATCCAATTCTTGTTAATTCTTCATGAATCTCATGTAAGAAGATTTCCACATTTTCATCAAGTGTAACAAAATCCTTTTTTCTTTGATAGATGATTCTAATGACTAAAATCATCAAACTTTCAGTTTTTCTTAAACGCATATGATTATAAAAACTATCATTGCTAATATGAACCACTTCATCTTCACGATGAACATTAAGTGTAAAATCGCTTAAAACAAAGAATGATTCAAATAATTCTTTATAAGCTAAGATAAAACGATAATCGTTTGTATCTCCAGGCTTTCTTTTTGTCAGAAGATTAACCTGTAAAAGCTTATTGACAATACGAGAAAAGATGGTTTTTTCACCTTCTTTTAATGTAATGAAAATATCATTGAATTGTTTAGCTGCTGCTGTTTTATTCATGCTTTTACCTCTTTAATCCTAAAGTTTTGGAAAGTGACGAAATTGTTCTTACATTCTCTTCCTAATGGTTCAACATCATAATGCATACCAACAGATTTTGAATACAAGAAGATTAAGATGAGTCTAACAAAATCCTCTTGTGTTTCTAAATTGATCTGAGATGCTTCTAATGAAGAATGTCCATCAAGTAAGTTTTTAACATGCTCATCAATTTCTTTTTTACCGTAGATATTATTTTTAAGCAATGCTTTAATTTTTTCTTGTCTGTATTCATCACTAATTTGATTCTCATCAAATGTCAATTCCTCAATTACAGGCTCAATTCTCATACGGCGTTGATTGTAAAGCGATGCAGTATCGATATTTCTAGCTTGTGTCAGGAAGAAAAGTTGTGAGTAATCAAAATCCCTTTGTCCTAAGACAATTCTAAATAGTCTATTGAATATACCTTCGATGTCATCAGATTGATTTGTGAAAAAGAGAATCTTTGAAGCTGCAGCACTGATATATTGTTCATTCTTTCTATCAATAGCAAGGATTAAATGTTCTAATGCTGTAAAACTATCTGTAATGAATCTTAGACGATCTTCAATGTAAAGATAGGCTTCATTATAATCTTCGATTCTTTTCACCTTTTGGACCATACTAGCAAGCCCGTCCATAACCTCTTCACTGTTTCTGATATTGGAAACTGATTCTAAGATGGATCGTTTATATCTGGGTAAACTGTCTGTCGTTTTAAGATTGTAATAAGCTGAATCAAAGAAGTTTTGTTTATACTCTATGAGTAATTTTTCAAGTAATATCTGTAGATCTTGCTTTGATTGTTTTTTTGTAATGTCATAATAATATCGATAGATATTAGCTTTTAGTGATTTGAGTTTGCGAATGATGTCATTAGTCTTTTGATAAGCTTGCTCCAAGACACCAATGCCTTCATCTAAGTTGAATGAATTCAAAAGAGAATACACAGTGAAAATCTCACCTGTATATTCGCTTTGGCGATTGTTTTGGATATTTTCTAGAATATCAATAATTTGTATGGAATAATCAAATAAGTTGAGTGAAGTTTTATAGTTGCCTAATTCTTCTTCACCAATCCATCCGTTCTTTTTCAAGACATTGATGACATGCACTGCCTTCTGTCTTGATGTTCTTGCAGGCTCGTCGTCATCGACATCAACGAACTCTTCTGTGGTCTGTTCATCAAAATAATCTATTAATCTTGAGATGATAAATTCTCTATCCCCCTGATAAGCATCTTCAATACTATCAATTGCTCTATAGATGATGAAAATACAATCGATGTATGTCTTTTTATTAGGGGAGGAAAGCACACTAAAAAAATTACTGTTGATTCTTTCAAAGAGATGTGCCATCAGATCCTCCTTTATTTTAATAAAATAAAAAAAATATGAATTTCATATTTATTGTAACATGAATTAGACATATTTTCTATTATTTTTGTATTATTTGTTGCGACCAAGGGTAATCTTGATTTTCTTACCGTTAAACATCTTTCCATTCAGTTCATCCAAACGCTTAATTGCTGCTGGATGAATTTGAAATTCAGTATCATTTTGATTGACGATAATGTCACCAACATTCTTAGGATAAAGGTCAGCATATTTCTTAAAATAATCAAGCATTTGCACTGGACGAAGTCCGTCTTCTTTACCTAAATTGATGACAGCATTCTTGTATGTACCATAAGATTTTTTACCTCTGGAATCTCCTGAAGCATCTGATCTATTTCTTGAACTTCCTCGAGTATCATTGCTGTTTCTTGTCTTATAGTCATTCGTTCTTTTTTGTGCTGGTGATTCGATCTGACCATATGTCTTTTTTTCTACTGTTATCTTAGATAACAATGCATGAATGATTTCATCATCTGAGAATCCATCTTCATGAAGATGTTCTATGATATCATCATAATTGTTTTCATTTTTGATAATGACATCTTTGATTTTCTTATAGTTTCTTTCTTCACTCTTCTTGTAAATATCTTCTTCTGTAGGAATTTCTTTTGGTGTAATTTTCATCTTGATATAATTCTCAATCATAGCAAGTTTACCACGTAAGCTTGGATACACTAAAGATACTGATAAACCTGATTTTCCAGCACGTCCAGTACGCCCAATTCTATGCACATAAATTTCATCTTCAAATGGGATTTCATAGTTGATAACCATGTCGACATGAGAGATATCTAAGCCTCTTGCTGCAACATCTGTTGCAATCAAAAACTTAAGTCTTTTTGCTCTAAATCTACCCATAACATAGTCTCTTTGACTCTGCTTCAAATCACCATGAATTGCATCAGCTTCGTAGTTGTGTTTTTGTAAAAATGCAGAAACACTATCCACGTCAACTTTTGTGTTGCAAAAAATAATCGCTGAATTAGGGTCATGATAATCAAGTACTCTTATGAGCAAATCATCACGATCAGATTTCTTCACCATATAGTAAATTTGATCTGTCTTTGTTACAGTCAAAGTAGGTGTTTCAATCTGAATGATTGCAGGATTCTTCTGATACTTTTGTGCGACCTTTTTGATGAATGGAGGGATCGTTGCTGAAAAGAGTGCTGTTTGTCTTGTTCTAGGTGTGTCTTTAAGCAATGTTTCCAAATCTTCTTGGAACCCCATTTTAAGCATTTCATCTGCTTCGTCCATAACAAGAATCTTCAGATTACTGAAATCAACTGTTCCACGATTTAAGTGGTCAATCGTACGTCCAGGTGTAGCAACCACAATATGTGGATGCTCTGCTAGTGCCTTAAACTGTTTGTTGTAAGATTCTCCACCAAATATAGAAGTGATTCTTACAGCCTTATTAAACTTGATGAGTTTCAAAAACTCTTTATAAACTTGAAGCGTTAGCTCTCTTGTGGGACAAATCACTAATGCTTGAACTGTTTTTTCATTGACATTGATTTGTTCTAAGATAGGTATAGCAAAAGCGAATGTTTTGCCTGTACCTGTTTGAGCTTGGCCAATCAAATCTTGGCCCTCTAGCATTTTTGGAATCGCGTGATGTTGGATCGGCGTTGTTTCCACTAGACCTAGGCTTTCAATAGCCTGTTTTGTTTCTGTTAAAATTTGTAAATCATTAAATAAAATATTCATTTTTTTCCTCAATTCTTTTTAAACCTTATACACTATACCATAAACACTTTAAAAATACTATCATTCACACAAAAAAAAGACTCAATGAGCCTTCTTTCTTTGACAATTCTCACCTTCACAGTGTTCAGTCTTGGAAAATTGTGCACTTGCTCGAATTAACTCATCTAAAAGAGCCTTTTCGTTATGATATCCATTTAAGCGATATTTACCATCTATTCTGATATGAGGAAGTTCAAATATGCCTTTTACAATCGCGTTTTCCCTATTAGATTGAACTTGCGATAAGTACATATCTGAGTTTAATACCTCTTCTGTGAGTGTCTTATCTATACCAGATTGAAAAGCAATATCAAGTAGAACTTGATGATCACTTATATCTTTATGATCTTCATAATATGCTTTAAATACATTCAGATTAAACAAAAATGAGCAATCTTCCTTTTTTGCAAGATGTGAAAGACGATGTGCATCAATAACCTGAACTGGCCTTAAATTGGGATTCACATCTTCAGTAATCTTTTGTGCCTCATTTAATGAGATCACATGATGTTTACTCAAAATCCGATGGAAAGTACAATCATCTTCAGGACTAAAAAAGGGAATCATTTCATAACTTCGATAAAGCAATTCCAAATTTTTAAATTCATAGTCCAATAATATTTTTTCTATGGTTTTATGTTGTTTGTAACAAAGTGGGCTTAAATAATCCAACCAAATTTCTAATTTCATTTATACTCCTTAACAAGCCATCATCTAAACATCAATTTAATGTAATTCAATTATAATTTCTAATGCTTAAGATGTCAAAAGATGAGACTTATGAGTGGAGTTTTTTAGGTTGTATTAAGACTTTTTATATACAATGGTCTCGTTAATAACTGTTGCGTATAATATATCTTTTTTAAAATCTTCGATTGGTGCTAAAAGTAAATCTTCTGTAAAGATTGTTAAATCAGCAATATAGCCTTGTTTCAAATAACCTCTATAGGGATCCATTGTTGAAAAATTAGCTCCTTTTGTATATAAAGAGATAGCTTCAAATCTAGTTAATGCTTCGTCTTCAAAATATACTTTTGAATCATGATCAGATTGTCTTTTTACTGCTGCATGGATACCAAGTAAAGGATTAGGTATCTCAATCGGTGCATCACTACTACCTGCAAGAGGTACACCTTGTTTAAGTAGTGATTTCCATGGAAAAGCATACCTAGGAATCTGGCTGAAATAACCTAGAGCCCACGGAAGGTCACTTGATAAAAATTGAGGTTGAATATCGATAGACAAGGGCATATTTTTAATCATCATCAATGCTTTTTCATCTACCCATGGTGTATGAATCAAACGATCATATGTTCCTGGTTTTGGTGGATGTTTTTTTAGAATTTCAAGTACTTCAACCAACCCTTGATCACCAATCACATGAATTGCAACGTTGAGTTCATGAAGTCTTGTTTTTTTTACCATCTGCTCAAAAGTCTCTTTTGAATGGATTCTCATGCCATAAGACTCTGAGTCTTTATACTGAGCCTTCATAAGGGCTGTCTTTGATGAAACTGTACCATCATAAAACATCTTTACAGCTCCTAGCTGTAAATATGGGGTTTGATTTAAAAACACTCGATTTGATTTGATGTAATCATCTAGTACCATATGATGAACGATTAAATGTGCTCTAAAAGGCATTTGAGATAGAACTTTGTCAAATACACCTAGAGTATTATAAAAGCCATCATAGTAGAAGAGATCATCACTGTGACCACCTGTTAACCCATAGCGATATAAAGCTTGAATGGATTTTTTAAGGAGGTTTTCTAAAACTTGATTTGTGTGCATTGGAAATGTATGCATGGCTTGTTCTGCTAAGTCTTCAGTTAGAAAACCATTAGAATCTAATGCTTTAACTTTCTTAAGCACAATATCATTTGCTGTCACACTGTGATAATCATTATGTCTAATCAATATCGGATAAGTAGAGCTGATTTGATTTAAATCATCTTTAGTTACTCCACACTCAAAATAACCTTCAGCAAAAAGTGGCTCATGATTAAAACTTTTCTTTAGAATATCTAAAACTGCTTCTTTATCCTTTAGATTTTTCAAGTTTGGTCTGGAAAGCTTCTGACCATACCCCAGAAGATGAAGATGGGCATCAACAAATCCAGGATAGATATGATTGCCTTTTAGATCAATAACTTCATCAAAGTCTAAATGCTCAATTTCTTGGTCAAAGCCAACAATGACACCTTGATTGGTTGCCATTTGATATTTCGCCTCTTGCTCAGTTAGCATGGTATGAAACACACCGTTTTTCCATAGTTTCATTTTTTCACCTCAAAAGAAAAAGCTCTTTACATGATTTTATCATGTTTTGAGCTTTTTTTATGATTGGATTGCTTTTTTAATATCTTCAATTTTAAATCCTTTGGCATAGAGTTTTTGAATGATTTTGTATTCTACTTGCTGATCTTCCATATTGTGATATTTCTTGATGAGCTTTGCGTATTCCTTTTTAATCAGTTCAAGCTCATCCACCTGATAAGATGACATCGACTTTTTGATTTGAGCTTCAACTGCTTCTAAACTAAACCCTTTTCTCAAATAATACCCTTTTAAGGATTGAATTGCTTGTTTCTTTGATTTGTTTTTAATAGCACTAATTTTCTTGGGGAGTAGACGGCTTAAAATCTGATCTTCATCGATATGCTTGGTGAAACTTTCGATCAACTCAGCTGATACACCTTTTTCACGAAGCTTATTAAATATCATGAGTGGTCCATCGTTATTTTGTTTCATTTGAACATATAACTTCGTATATGCATAATCATCTAGATATTTTTTTTCTATAAATTTGGTTACAAGTTGTTTGACAATTGATTCTTGGGCACCTTTAGATCGTAAATAATCACTTAATTCCTTAGTTGTTTGCATTTTCTTAAGATGAATGATGCCCAACTTATAATAATGCGCATAATCATTTTCCATGATCAACTGATGATAGGATTTGCTGTCGTATGTTTGAAGAAGCTTCAAATGAAACTTTAAGAAAATTTCAGGTTCAATCATGATCCATTCATCATCAAATCTTACCTTATAATATTGTGTTTTCTTTTCTATTTCATGTATTGTTTTCATCATGTTGATTTGATTAAATCGATCAAGGTTTGCAATTGAACGTCTTTATCTAAATCTTGAATGTCAGTCATATATATCTGATGAATCTTAATTGCTGTTTCTCGGTCGAGATTTCCCGTTACAGTAAGGTTTTGATCAAGCTGAAAATCTTCAATTGCATTTTGCGTAGCCAAATCGAAATAACCATCTGTGCGTAGCTCGTTTACACCACTCAAATCAAAGAAATAATTAAGAAATGCTTGGTAGTTACCAAGTTCAAATGATACTTCATTAAATCCTACTTCTCCGCCGTATAAAGGCATTTCTAAAGCTCTAATTCCATCTTGTTCAATGATGTTGACGTCAAGTGGATCTTCATGCACATTCTTACCATCATCATAGGTCCATTGGCCCTCAGTATAAACAAGCGAATAACGTATATTGCTAATTTCATAAAGGTTGAGCGTGTTCTGATACACACCTTTTCCGTATGTGGGATATCCATATAGTTGGTAGCCACCATTGATTGAAAGAGCAGCAGCTAAAACTTCAGAAGCTGAGGCTGATCTTCCATTAACCAAAACGGCGATATCATATGATTTAAGTGAAGTTAGATTGCCATAAAAACTTGAGACTTCACCACTTCTTGGAATCATTTGAAAGAGTGGCTTTTCAACATTATTTGTCAAAAGCTGTTGCGTAATACCTGGAATCATAGCTGAATTATCATTATTGTGTAAAGCTGATAATGATCCACCAGGATTATCTCTTAAGTCAAGAATTAATGTTTTAGATGTGCTATTAATATCAAGATTGCTTGCTTCAATCTCATTGAGTAAATCACTAAATACTTTGGCTGTTCCAGGTGTCACATCTTGGATATATCCTGAAAAATGTGTAATTTTAATATACACAATATCGTCTTCTCCTAAATCAACTGAGTATGCAGTTGGGGTAGGAATTTCTATATAAGTCACTGTTACTTGATACTCATTTTGATCTGGGTCAACAACAATTAAAGTTTTCGTGTCATCAAGTGAACCCTTTAAATATGATAAAACCTCTTCTTCTGAATTTAATGTATCAAAGTATAATGGTTGTCCATCAACCATAATACCAATAATCAAATCATTGGGAAATAATAGGTCTTCTGCAGCAGAACCTACATAAACAAAAGATATTCTAAGATTGAGGTCTTCCATCACAAATACAATGCCTATACCAATGAATGTCTCATCTCCAGAAGGTGCAACAGATAATGGATTAGCAACCAATCTAGTATATGGATCGTTGTTTGCTTGTGCATATGATTCGACGATACCTTTCATTGAAGCTATAAACGCTGCCTCAACCTCAACATCGTCAATATCGTAATAATAAAAGTTTCTAAAACTGGTTGTAATTTGATCAAAAGTATCATTTGTTGATTCACTTGGAGTTGAAGGAATCACAACAGATATATAATAACCTGCTAAAAAAGCAAGAATGACACTGACTAAAAATAGAATACCTAATTTTTTGCTTGCCATATCGCTGCCTCCCTAGTGAATCCTTGTCCTATTGCTTCTTTGGTTCTTGTAACAAAAGTAAATGCATTAGGATCAACATCCTTGATAATTTGTTTGAATTGATAAATTTGCATCCTGTCAACGGTGCAAATCATCATATCCTTTGTTTGATTCGTAAATCCGCCAACCACCTTAACCTTAGTTATGCCTCGCTCTAATTTTTCATAGATTGCCTTTTGCATGTGAAGAGAATGATCAGTGATGATAAATGCTGTAAATCCAGATTTGCCTTCTATTGCCAATCTATCAATAATGAGTCCACTCAAGATCATCGTACCTACTGCATAAAGACCCAATTGAAAATTGATCATCATAGCAATAAAAATAATGATACCATCAGTAATATACATGGCCATTGAAAAGGGTATGTGGAGATATTTTTTCATCATATTTTGGATGATATCAATACCTCCTGTGGTTGCATTACTTCTAAAAACGATACCTAGTCCAACACCTAAGAAGATGCCCCCAAATAGTGCACCAATCAGTAATGGACTTTCTGTCATATGTTGCATAAAAAAATTCTTATCGATTGAAATCTCAAGTATCCAAATCACAAAAGGTGAAAGAAGGGTTGCGTAAATAGTCTTGACAAAAAATACTTTCCCTAAAAAGATGAGTCCAATAAATAATAAAACAGTATTAGCGATAAACATAAATAAACTGACTGAAATAACATCTTGTAATAAAACCGAGACACCCATAACACCACCAATCACTAGATTAAGTGGTAATAAGAAAAAATAGAAACCAAGTGACAGCAGGATGACTCCTGCTGTGATTTCTAATATTTCACGAACTTTTGCTTTATTCAACATCTTCATCTCCTGCTTTTAAATAAGCATTGATAAACCCATCGAGTTCACCATCCATGACAAGATCAACTTGACCAACTTCATAGTTTGTCCGATGATCCTTAACCATCTGATAGGGATGAAAAACATAGGATCTAATTTGTGAACCCCAGGCATTATCCTTTTGCTCACCTTTAATATTATTGAGCATCTCTTCTTGTCTTTTTATTTCTTCTTGGACAAGTTTAGCTTTTAATACACTAAATGCTGCTTCTTTATTTTTTAATTGACTACGTTCATTTTGACATGTGACAACAATCCCTGATGCTAAGTGCGTTATTCTGACTGCTGAGTCAGTTGTATTAACGGACTGACCACCAGCTCCACCACTTCTATAAACATCAATTTTAACATCTTCATCTTTAATTTCAATGTCGATATCATCACTGATTTCAGGTAAGACATCACATGATGCAAATGAAGTGTGTCTTCTAGCGTTAGAATCAAATGGGGAAATACGAACCAAACGGTGTACACCGCGTTCAGCCTTTAAGTAACCATAAGCATAAGGTCCTTTAATGAGCATAGTGACGCTTTTAATACCTGCTTCATCTCCTGATTGATAATCAAGGACTTCAACCTTATATCGCTTTTTTTGAGCATATCTTGTATACATGCGATAAAGCATATCAGCCCAATCTTGTGATTCGGTGCCACCAGCTCCTGGGTGTAATTCGATAATCGCATTATTGGAGTCATATGGACCGTTTAATAATATTTCAATTTCGAAAGCTTTGAGTTCAGTTTGAAGAGCTAGAATATCATCTTCGAGTATGACCCATTCTTCAGTACCTTCTTCACTAACTTCAAACCAATCGACTAGATTCATATATTTCTTTTCTAATGTAATTAAACTGTCTAATTTTTGTCTAATATAGGTTGCTTCTTTAGTCAGTTTCTTAGCTTGTTTTGTATCATTCCAAAAATTAGGTTTTTGCATTTCCAGGTTCAACTCACGATATTGGTCTTCTAATTTTGTGGGTTGAAGTGCTTTTGTTAAATCCTCTAAACTTTGTTTAAATCCTGATAGGATCTTATTAACTTCATATGTTTCCACAAAATCACCTCCTTATCGCCAAGGTAATTGACGTTGACTTCTGTTCTTTCTGACTTTGGGTTTTCTTGGTCTTGCATCCGTACGGCCTTCGTTAGTTGATGTATTTTTGACAACAGCTTCGCGTTCGACATTGTACTGGATTTGTGCACGAAGTGCATATCTTGTTACATCATGAGAAATGTTTTCAACCATTTCATTAAACATCCTTAATCCTTCAGATTGATAAATGACTAATGGATTTTGTTGTCCATAGGATTGAAGAGATACAGATTGTCTTAATTCACTCATTGCATCAATATGGCGCATCCAAAAAGTATCAATAACACGCAACATGACAACCTTTAAAAATTCATTGAATATTTCTGGTGGGAAGTTTTGTTTCTTAGATTCAATTTCTTTATGAGCTAAATCCATGATAAAGGCTTTAACTTCATTTTCATCCATCTTCTCAATAAGCTCTTTAGTAATTGTACCTGGTCTAAAGACGTTACCATCAAATTGAGCGATGATGTTGTCATCATCAATTTCGAATTGGTTTTTACCAACAGGGTGAATGAATTGATCAAGCTTTTTATTGATACTATTATCTATAGTTTTGAGAACTTCATTTTCAATGGACTCATAAACTAAAACGTTTCTTCTTTCACGATAAATGATTTCTCTTTGTTTTCTTAAAACATCATCATATTTTAAGACTTGTTTACGTGAATCATAGTTATTACCTTCAATTCGCTTTTGAGCGCTTGTGACAAATCTAGAAAATAGTTTTGATGATAAAGGTTCACCTGTAGTATTGAGTCTTTCTAACATTTCAATTCTATTCTTAAAGGTTTCTCCGCCAAATCGCATCATCAGTTCATCTTCAGCTGACAAATAGAATCTGGAGTATCCAGGGTCTCCCTGACGTCCACTACGACCTCTTAGCTGATTATCTATACGTCTTGATTCGTGACGCTCACTACCGATGACAGCTAATCCACCTAAAGCAACAACACCTTCTCCAAGTTTGATATCTGTACCACGACCAGCCATATTGGTAGCAATCGTTACTGAACCCATCAATCCGGCTTTAGCAACAATTTCAGCTTCGCGTTCATGGTTTTTAGCATTCAAGACTTCATGTGGGATTCTTCTTGCTTTGAGCATTCTAGAAATATCTTCTGAGGTTTCAACTGCTATGGTACCAATCAGCATCGGCTGACCTTTTTTATATCTCATTTCAACTTCATCGACTAAGGCATTAAATTTATCTTTTAAATTAGCATAGATAAAATCAGGCTCATCTTTTCTGATCACCGGTGCATTGGTTGGAACTTCTATGACATCCATGTTATAGATTTCTCTAAATTCTTCTTCTTCAGTTTTTGCTGTACCAGTCATACCTGAAAGTTTCTTATACATTCTAAAGAAATTTTGGTATGTGATGGTTGCTACTGTCACTGTTTCTTTTTTGACTTGTACGCCTTCTTTAGCTTCTAAAGCCTGATGAAGACCTTCAGAGAACTGACGTCCTCTTAAGATACGACCAGTAAACTGGTCTACGATTAAAACTTCGCCATTATCAACGACATACTCTTTGTCTCTTGACATGATATGGTTTGCACGAAGTGCATTGTTGATATGATGAACAAGTGTTACGTGTTTTAAATCATATAAGTTATCCAATTGGAAAATTTGTTCTGCTCTATGAATACCAGATGGTGTTAAAGCAATACTTTGTGATTCAAGGTCAATTTCGAAATCTTCATCACGTATTGATTTAGCAAAACGATCTGCTGCTTGATAGAGGTTATGATTATTTTTTGATCCACCAGAAATGATTAAAGGTGTTCTAGCTTCATCAATTAAGATGGAGTCGACTTCATCGATGATTGCGTAATTTAAGCCACGTTGAGCGACCATATCTTTTGCATATAAAACCATGTGATCACGTAGATAGTCAAATCCAAGTTCGCTATTCGTAGAATATAAAATATCACAATCATAAGCTGCCTTCTTTTGCTCTCTTGTGATATCTCTGACGTTTAAGCCTACAGTAAGTCCTAAATATCTGAATAGGTCTCCTATATCGCCTTCTGCTTCACGTTTAGCCAAGTATTCATTGACTGTTACAATATGGACACCTTCGCCATTAAGAGCATTTAAATATGCTGGCATAACAGCTGTTAGTGTTTTACCTTCACCAGTTCTCATTTCTGCAATATTACCATGAAAAATTGCTACAGCTCCTAAGACCTGTACGTAATATGGGAAGAGTTTGGTGATGCGTCTAGAGGCTTCTCTAACAACTGCAAATGCCTCAGGCATTAAATCATCTAGTGATTCACCATCTCTATATCTTTGTTTGAAAATTTCTGTTTTTGCTGTTAACTCACTATCTGACATTTTTGCCATAGCTTCTTCATAAGAAAAAACGATGTCAGCTATTTTTTTGGCATCTTTTAATTCCTTTTTGCTAGGGTCAAACCACTTTTTAAACATACAAACACATCCTTTACGTTCTTTATTATATTACTATAATAAGCGCTTTTTTACAAGAGATTTCACTGTTTAAGGATTTTTAACATAATTAAAAAAGACTGGTATAATCCACAGAAAATCTATGGTTACAGTCTTTTTGATTAAATGGCTTTATCAAAGGGTTAAAGAAAAAAATAAAACGCCAATGGCGTTCTATTAAAAATCAAATTTAACATCTTCTCTTTTAACTGCTTCAGCTTCGAAAAATGCACGTTTTTCAAACTTCTTCCAATTTGCAATGATATTGCTTGGGAATACGACAACTTTTTGGTTGTAGTAACTAACATTTGAATTATACACACGTCTTGCTGCTTGAAGATTTTCTTCTACTTCCATTGATGCATCTTGAAGTTTAAGAATGTTTTGTGATGCCTTTAAATCAGGGTATTGTTCTACAACCACATTAAGTGATTGCAATCCTCTTGTAACTTCATTCGCAAATTCTTGTTTTTCTTGAATAGATGCGCCATGACCAGGTTGTCTCATTGCTACAACCTTAGTTAAAGTTTCTTGTTCATGCTTCATATAACCCTTAGCGGCAGAGAACATCTTTGATAGTAAATCAAAACGTTTTGTTAAAGCGACATCGATGCTTGATTCTGATTCATCAATCTTAACTAACATTGTTCTAAATGAGTTGATTGTACCTATAACCCACCCAACAACAATTAATAAAACTACTACAGCTGCTATTACATAATAAATCCACATATTCTTCTCTCCTTTCTAAAGAGTCTTTTTAAACTTGCTACTATCTAACCGCAACTCATTAATGATTGCGGGTATTAGTTCGATATCAGTCATAAATGCCTTGATTGATTCTTCATTGATTGGCTTCTTAAGTGAAATTTCCATATAATCTTTACGATCATTGACACCTATATGCAACTCGTCTTTGACAAAATAATAGAGGATTGATCCACGATGCAGTTTTTCAAGCTCTAAAAGTTTTTCAATCATCGTTGATGTGATGTGATAGAATCCATATTCTTGAGTAGAAGCATAGATGGCAAACTTCTTATTGAATTCCATGCTTTCAGTATCGATTTTGACAAGGTTCTTTTTTGAGATACCCCATCCACGACCTTCTACAATTCTTAACTCATCATCAAATTTGCGTTCGAATGTATAAATATACCAACGACCTTTGAAGTATGTTTCATAGGTTACTGTTACATTTCCTTTTGAATCTCTGTGTTCAACTCTTTCTTTAAAATCAATATCACAGACTTCGAAACCAACACCTTTGTACTTACCTCTTATATAATCTTCAGCTGTTGATCGATCAGGTCTCTTGACCATGCCTGTTGCTACAATTCTTGAAACAGGAATGGACCCATGCTGATCATAAAAGACATCATCAAACTGTTCTTTTAATAATGAGGTAACTAATTCTTTTTTAATGATCTCTCTAAAGCTTTGAAATTGCTTCATTGATTTTGCAAAAAAGACTAATGCGGGTATCAATAAAATAATACCAATGAAAGCAAAAATAGGCTCAACTAAAAAGAGTATGAAAAAAAGAATTGCCGGAATTAAAAATATCAGTCCTTTTTTCTTTTGCTTACTATATTCTTTAAATATTTTTAACCGTTTTTCTTCGATTATTTTTAAGTCTGTCATATCATCACCGATATCATTTTATAATAGATTTCTAAATATTGCAATCATATCGAGTTTTTCCCAAGAAAAGGACTCGTCTTCTCTACCAAAATGACCATATGCAGATGTTTTAGAATAAATTGGTCGCTTGAGATCAAGCATTTTAATAATACCTGCGGGTCTTAAATCGAAGTTTTCCTTGACAGCGTGATATATTTTTTCGATAGCAACTTTTTCCGTACCAAAGGTATCAATATAAATGCTGACTGGTTTTGCAACGCCAATCGCATATGCAATCTGTATTTCACAAGCATCTGCAATACCTGAACCAACGATATTTTTAGCAATATATCTTGCCATATAAGCTGCGCTTCTATCGACTTTTGAAGGATCTTTTCCTGAAAATGCTCCACCACCATGTCTTGCATATCCTCCATAAGTATCGACGATGATTTTTCTTCCTGTCAAACCAGCATCTCCTGCTGGACCACCAATCACAAATCTTCCAGTAGGATTGATCTGATAAATGGTATTTGATGTATCATATCCCGATAGAACAGGACTTAAAACATGTTCATGTATTGCTTTTTTCAAAGCATCTTGAGTCCATGACTCATCATGTTGAGTAGATAAAACAACTGTATGAATAGATACAGGATAATTGTGTTCATCATATGCGACAGTCACTTGAGTTTTCCCATCAGGACGTAGTCCTTTAATGATCTTATGCTTTCTGACATACGCCAAACGCTCAGCCAAACGATGAGCTAAGTAAATTGGAAGTGGCATCAATGCAAGTGTTTCATTATTTGCATAGCCAAACATAAAGCCCTGATCTCCAGCACCTTGTTCTTTATGTTCTGATTCATCAACACCAAGAGCAATATCAGATGATTGTTCCTTAATCTTCACATCAACAACGACATGATCAGCATTAAAGCCGGTGCCTTCTTCATCATATCCTATTTGACGAATTGCCTGTTTGATGATCTCTTGATAGTCAATATGCGCTTTAGTGGTAATCTCACCAAATAATAAAGCATAATCAGTGGTTACTGCTGTTTCAACAGCAACTCTTGATTCTGGATCCTGTCTTAGACATGCATCCAATATTGAATCTGATATGAGATCTGCAACCTTATCTGGATGTCCTTCTGTTACAGATTCACTACTAAATAATTTTCTCATTTCTTTCCTCCTGCTTTCCAAAAAAAATACGCTTTCCCAAGGAAAAGCGCTACATTTCGGATTTTCCTTATTGATGGGTTATACCCCTCGTGATAAGCACCTAATTGAATAGGTTGCTGCTACTTCGTCGGTCACTAGCCTCCGTAGCTCTGAATAAGTTAACTTATTATTTTTAATTGCTCATTTATAATACATGATTATGGTATAAAAGTCAATAGATTTACTAATGAAATCGTTATTCTAGAAGTTGTTGTACATCTCACCAAATTCATCATGAAACTTAAGGAATCTTTCCTTCAAATCATAGTCAAAATAATTTGCAAGCTCTGTTTGAAATAATTTCATCACAATATTGTGTGCCATTGGTCTTTTATAAGATTTTGGTCCACGCATCGTAATATATAAATCAGCAAGCAAAATGATCTGAGCTTCAATATCAGGTTGAATGATTAGCATTTCCTTCAGGAACTTCTCATTAGCAGTATCTTCAATATGTGCTCTAGCGATATCTTCGCACTTTTGAGCGAGTTGCATGCGTTTAGCAATCTTTGATCCAAGCTCGGTTTTCTCTTTGAGCATATCATAAGATTGCTCATCAAATGAATTCATGTCATTCAGTAGATTCTTAATCTCTTGATATTGAAGATGCACCATGGCATAGCTATTCATTTGTTCAATGCGTAATTGAGCAAGTCCATAATTGTTTGCTAATTTCTCACTCATGAGTTGTACTTGATATGCATGTCTTTTGTCCATTAAAGTGTATGAACTTGAAAAAACAACTGAGAACAAATCACCGACAATATGAGAGAAATCACCTTGTACTTGACGTCTTTTTATCAGTTCTTTTTTTCTTTCTTCTTGCATGTATTGTCCCATAGACACAATCGCATAAACTACAAAATAAAAGAGGATAAAGAGTAAGGTTCTAAGTAAAATATCGCTAAACTCTGGCAATTTGATAAATGCTGGTAAAAACTCAATGATGGATTGTCCATTAACAAGTCCATGAAAATTATAAGTCCATATTAAATGAATTGCAGTGAGTAATGCAAGCAAAGCTTGAAAACTACTACTCAACAGTTTTTTCTCTTGATATAACGAAATAACAACGATTGCATAATACATTAAGATATAAGCTCCAGTTTCAAAATATTCCTTTTGATAGAGTCTAGCATAAATTAAAACGGATGAAAAGAAGATATAAAATGCCGCGACATACATAGCAACACTTTGTTTGGTCTTATCATTTGGGTCTAAATTGATCAGTTTTTTAAGCAATTTATTAATGACATAGGTTAAAGGGAAAGCAATGAGGGTCACTACCCAATCAGAAACGCCACCTTCAACACTAAGTGATAAGATCAATAAGATAATAGAATACATTAAGTTTGATAAGAAAATAATATTTTTTATAACGACATTTCTACGATAAAGCACAGCGGTATCATTGGTAATATCGACACCTTGCTCAAAACCAAAAAACTTAGCAAATATATCTTTGCCAAGTGCTTTTAAATTCCAAATGCTATACTTTTTCGTTTTTGCCACGCATCATCATCCTATTCTTATAAATCAAATATACTGAATCTTTTGACTCCAATATCCTCATGAGCTAAATCTTCGTTCATGACTTGAGCAACTCTAGTTGATGCTGCTGCTGCAATAGCACCTACAATATCATCTAAGAATGTATGGCAGATGCCAGGTTCTTTACCTGCATCATTTAATCTTTTGACGATGCCATGTTTATTCACATCAATATCACCAAAATTGGTTTGTCCAATGGTCCCATAAAGTCCTGCAACCTCTAAACCCATTGTTTCATCAATGCCAAATAATCCTAAATCCTCATAGATGATATCCTGAATTGGTCCTTGGAACATGCCTTCTTCAGCGAGTCGATCAATTTCAGCACCTAATTGGACATGATGAAATACATCTCTAAGTGATAAGATCTTTTCAACAGATTCTAAACAGATGTCTCTTGAAATATCATCTGTATATTTTGATTGCTGTTGATATGTGATTTCAGCAATTGATTCTAAAGTCACACCTCTTTTTAACAAGGTTTTCTTATTGAATTCAAACATTTCTTGTCTTGTGAAGATAATTTTCTTTTTCTTATCTTGATTAGCCATTTGATTCATTCCCTTCTATGAAGATATCACCAATACTGATAATATTTTGTCCATTCAGAAAATCTTTTACTGCCATACGTCTTTTTCCTGGAGCTTGTATTTCTAATATTTCAATTGAGCCATCACCAGTAGCAATAATCAGTTTCTTTTTATTCTCAAGAACTGTTCCAGGTATTGCTTCACTGTCTATTATATCACTATTTGTTGCACGATAAAACTTGATTAAATGATTTCTTAAGAACGCATGTGCACCTGGTTCTTCAGACAAACCACGGATTCTATTGATAATCTTTTGGGAGGTTTCTTTGAAGTTAATCAATTCATCTTGATGCTTCAATGTGTACGCAAATGTGACTTGATTGCTATTTTGAGCTATACGGTTAATCTCATGCTTCTGATAATGATCCAAAACAGAAATAATGAGCTTACTACCTAAAACACTTAATTTTTGGGAAAGCAATGTATAATTGTCATTTGCATCAATTTTTGTTTTCTCTTGCTTGATGATGTCCCCACTATCCATCTGATATGCCATATACATAATGGTGATTCCAGTTTCTTTCTCACCATTAAATAAAGCATATTGAATGGGAGCGCCACCTCTGTATTTTGGAAGTAATGAACCATGAACATTGATCGCTTCAATTTTAGTAATCAGTTCCTTTGGTAGCATCTGCCCATAAGCTGCTGTGATAATTAAATCAGGTTTAGCATCTAAAACTGGTTGATAATCAACTCTTAGTTTCTCTGGTTGAAAAATAGGAATATGCTCACTTATTGCAAGTTTTTTTATAGGTGATTCAGTCATTATTTTCTTTCTTCCTACAACCTTATCAGGCTGTGTAACGACTAAAAGCACCTCATGATGTTGTATCAATTTTTCTAAAATTGGAACTGAAAACTGAGGAGTTCCCATAAAGACTAATTTCATAAAATCACCTATACATTATCCAATGTTGGATAATACCTCATGGTTATATTTTTCGTTTCATAATTTTTTATTTGTTCAAATAAATCGATTCGATTCATTTGATCTTTTTTAACTGTCAATGTAAATCTAAATTGATCTTTGATGACCTTAATCATTGCTGGTGTTGGTCCTAATATATCATATCCTAAGGAAATAAGCTTCTTTCTTAAAAGAAAAGCTTGTTGATATGTCTTAAGATACTCACTGCCTTCAATTAGAATTTGTGAGGTCTCTACGAATGGCATATATGAAGAGAGTTTACGGTAATAAATGGCTTCCTTATAAAAGTCTTCATAATGATTTAAAACATTTTTAATCGCATAGTGATCAAGATCATAACCCTGTATCAGAGCCTCTCCTGGTAATAGACGGCCTGATCTACCTGTTACCTGATTAAATAGCATATAAGCTTGCTCACTGGCTTTATATGATGGCACTTTGAGTGATAAATCAGCCATGATAATGCCAACCAAGGTTACTTTGGGGAAATCTAGACCTTTAGCAATCATTTGCGTGCCTAATAAAATATCTGCTTCTTCATTCATAAATTCATTCCAAATCAATTCATGACTCCCCTTGTGTGTCGTCACATTGGCATCCATACGAATGATTCTTGCTTCGGGTAACGCACTTCTTAGTGCTCGCTCGACATATTCGATACCAACGCCTACTTCTTTAACTGCTTTTTGACCGCAAACCTCACACGATTCACTAAATGGTTTTTCATATCCGCAATAATGACACTTTAATGTGTTCTTATCCTTATAGTATGTAAGAGAAATATCACAATGAGGACATTTTGGTACATCACCACATTGTCTACATAAGACAAAAGGCGCATATCCCTTTCGATTGAATAAAAGCATGACTTGTTCATGTTTTTCTAATCTCTTTTTCATGCCTTCTAATAAAGCATTTGAAAATATCGATGAGTTTCCGCTTTCTAATTCTTTTTTCATATCAATCAAACTGACCTTTGGCATGGCAATATTTTGAGGTCTTTTGGTCAATTCTAATAATTTATACTCGTGATTTAAAGCTTTATACATTGAAACGATGCTAGGTGTTGCACTTCCTAAAACGACTGGTATCTGGTGATATTTCGCTCTTTCAAATGCAATCAATTTCGCATCATAAAAGACACCTTCGGTTTGTTCATAAGATGCATCATGTTCTTCATCTATAATAATCAATCCAAGTTGATCAAGGGGTAAGAAGATTGAGCTTCTAGTGCCTAAAACAATCTGAGCTTTTTTTTCTTCAATCATACGGTACTGATCAAAGCTTTCACCTTTACTTAATGCACTGTGATAGATTGCAACTGATTCAAATCTTGATTTCAATCGTTTTGCCATGGGTGCGATTAAAGTGATTTCAGGAACTAAGACTAGGACTTGCTTATCTTTGATAAGTACTTGTTCAATCAAGTTCAAGTAAACCTCTGTTTTACCTGATCCAGTAATACCTTTTAATAAAAATATTTGGTTATGATTCAACGATTGACTGATAGCACTAACAGCTTGAACTTGCTCTTTGTTTAAAATAATTTCTTTATCTTCTAAAGAAAATTGATGAACAATATCTCTTTTAACTTCCTTTGCTTGTTGAATTAAAACACCATGTTTTTCAAGCGTTGAAAGACTGCTATTGGAAATGCCAAATGCTAGAAGTTCCTTCTTGAAATAGATGTTTTTATTCATGAATAAATCAAGAACCAATGGATATCGATCAATTTTTGCATAATGATGCTCTTGATTATAGCTATAGCTCAATTCAGTCTTAATTTTTCCTTTTTGTTTGATCACTGTGTCAATAGAAATCAATCCTAATTTAACAAGTCTCTTCAATCTTGGATAATGAATCTGATCACTTTTCTTTAGCTTCCAAATACCCTTGGAATCAAACATTTCTAAAAGATCTGAAGGTATACCCTCTTTTTTGATCATAGTCACTATTTTTTGATAACCCATCTGTAATGCGTTAGGTAGTACTGTTGAAAAAATCGAACTGTAAAGGTTAGGAGCATAATGCATAATGGAATCGATCATCAAAAATGTTTCATCACTTAAGGTAGGAACAACATCAATGACATCGATGATCTCTTTAGTTGCTTCATGACTTTCATCAGTCATCATGACAACATATCCCATTCTTGTTTGTGTATTGAAAGGAACTAAAACACGCATGCCCCGGTCTAAAAAAGCCTGAAATTTTTCAGGAACAATATAGTCAAAAAAGCGATTAACTTCTTCGTGCTTAATATCTATTATGACCTTTGCAAACATGCTTTCACCCATTTTTATTATATCATCAATATGACAAAAAAAGTAACCTAGGTTACTTTAATGTTTTTAGAATTTTATCAATATTATTGCCATAAGCCAATGCTTCATCGTATTTAAATACGAGATCAGGAATCTTACGGATATTATTGATCTTCTTAGCAAGTTCCATACGAATGAGGATTCTGCTTTCCTCAATGGCTAAATGTGCCTTTTCAATCACTTTTGGATCATCGCTTAATATGGTGTAATAAATGGTAGCAAAGCTATTATCTTTGGTGACTTTTACTTCAGTTAAATTAATATACCCAAAACTTTTGTCTCTAACACTTTGATTGACAATGGTTGCAAGTTCTCTTTGAATCAAACTAGCTAAACGATCGGTTGTAATAGACATTTTAGTCCACCTCTACTTCCTTCATTTGTGAAGCTTCAACAATGTCACCAATCTTGATATCATTGAAGTTTTCAATTGAGAATCCACATTCAAATCCTGTTCTAACTTCCTTCACATCATCTTTGAATCGCTTGAGTGATTGAAGTTTACCTTCATAAACGACAATACCATCACGAAGTACACGCACTAATGCATCTCTTTTAATGACGCCATCAGTAACATACGCTCCAGCAATAGTTCCAATTTTTGATACTTTAAATGTTTCTCTAATTTCTGCTTGACCTGTTACGATTTCTTCAAAAGTAGGTTGTAACATACCTTTTAAAGCTGCTTCAACATCTTCAGCAACACGGTAGATGATGCTGTATAATCTGATTTCAACACCTTGAGCATCAGCTGCCTGTTTAACAACTGAGGTAGGTCGCACATTAAATCCAATAATCACTGCGTTTGATGCATTTGCAAGTGTGACATCACTTTCAGTGATGGCACCTACTGTAGATCTAACGACATTGACATGGAATCCATCAACATCAATTTTTTCAAGTAAGTTTTTTAGTGCTTCAATAGAACCTTGAACATCACCTTTGATGATGATATTAAGAACTTTTTCTGAGCTTTCTATATCACCAAGCATATTGTCTAATGAAGCTTTCTTAACTGATTTTAATTCTCCATCTCTTTGTCTGGATTGTCTTTCATCAGCAATTTGTCTGGTAATTTTTTCATCAGTGAATGCCATGAAAATATCTCCAGCTTGTGGTACTTCATTAAGTCCAGTAATCTCAATTGGTTGAGAAGGTTTAGCTTCTTGATAACGACGTTTTAAGTCATCTTGCATGGTTCTGATTTTACCGTAGGTATTACCAATAACGATATAATCTCCAACTCTAAGTGTACCAGTTTCAACGATCAAAGTAGCAACTGCTCCTCTGCCCTTATCAAGACTAGCTTCAATGACTGTACCTTTAGCTAGACGTTTTGGATTGGCTTTGAATTCATCAATTTCACTCATGAGTTGAATGACATCTAATAATTCTTCAAGTCCTTGTTTTTTAAGAGCTGATACATTGACGAAAGGTGTTTGTCCACCCCAAGCTTCTGGTATCAATCCTTTTTCAGATAATTCATTCATAACACGTTCTGGATTAGCAGATGCCTTATCCATTTTATTGACTGCTACGATGATTGGAACTTTAGCTGCCTTCGCATGATCTAAAGCTTCTATGGTTTGTGGCATAACGCCATCATCTGCTGCGACGACTAAAACAACGATATCTGTTACTTTCGCTCCACGAGCACGCATTTCAGTAAATGCAGCATGACCTGGAGTATCGATAAAAGTAATAGGTTCACCATTTCTGATGACTTGATAAGCACCAATATGTTGTGTAATTCCACCAGCTTCGCCTTCGACAACTCTTGATTTTCTAATGGCATCAAGTAATGTTGTCTTACCATGATCAACGTGTCCCATGACGGTAACGATAGGAGGTCTTTTGACCATATCGTTTGGATCATCGACGATTTGCATTTCATCAAAACGCGTCACATCTGTGATGACTTCATCACGAACTTCATAACCTTCATCAAGTGCGATAACTTCAATGGTATCACGATCGATTACCTGGTTAATGCTCGTCATCAATCCAAGTTGCATCAATCTTTTGATCATAGCTGCGTTGCTTATGTTTAATCCTTCAGCTACAGCAGCGACATTCATATCAGGTTTATAAATAAAGATTTTTTCACCAACAACCTTGACCTCTTTTTTATGAAATGTCGGCTTTTTGTTGACATTTTTCTTGTTTGTGTATTTTTTATTGTTTGCAGGCATGTAATCACTTCCTTTTTTCATTCATCAATAATTGACTAAACCCCCTGTCGGTTATACCAATAACTTTGATGTCTTTTTTACCTATTGCTTGTGATATGTCTAATGATGTTAGAGTCTCCATGACTTCTATTTTATAGAAATTTCCTTTGTCACGAACTTTCTTTTTAGTTAAATCTGATGCATCAGTAGCCAATATCATAAGAAAAACTTGACCGTTTCTAAGCTTTGTTAATGTTAATTCAGTACCAACTGTGACTTTTCTCGCACGGTATGCAAGGCCAATATTATGATTCATTTGCCAAAGTCAATAATTCATCATAAATTGCATCAGGAACGACTACTTCGAGTTTCTTATCCAATGCTTTATTTTTCTTAGCGAGATTTATGACTTCTTTAGAGAGTTTCAAATAAGCACCACGGCCAGGCGCTTTGCCATTAAGATCAACAGAAACAAGTCCTTCTTTTGTTGCTGCTACACGAACCAAAGATTTCTTCGGTAAGACTTCTTTAGTTACAACACATGTTCTCATGGGTATCTTTTTAACTTTTGCCATCATCAGTCACCTCGTTACTTCTTAATATAATATGCCTTCGCCTTGAGCCATAGTCTCTGACTTAATGTCAATGCTCCAACCACATGCCTGAACGGCAAGCTTAACATTTTGTCCAAGTTTACCAATTGCTAATGACAATTGATTGTCTGGTACAATCGCAAGTGCATTTTTTTCTTTTGGATTGACACGTGTAACTGCAACGACCTCTGCAGGTTGTAATGCATTAGCTATAAGTTCTTTTTCATTGTCACTCCATCTAAATAAATCAATCTTCTCATCGCTTAAGGCTTTTACGATCTCACGAATACGTGATCCGCCTTCACCAACACAAGCTCCGATGGGATCGACTTTTGGATCATTTGATTTCACACCAATCTTTGAACGATCACCTGGGTCACGAGATATCCCCATGACTTCAATGATGCCATCCTTGATTTCTGGAATAAAGCTTTCAAGTAAGCGAATAATCAAACTTGGATGTGAACGGCTGACAAACACTTTAGGCCATTTTGTCTTCATTTCAACATCAGAAACATAAACACGCACATAATCTCCAATATGGAAATTGTCTCTTGGAAGTGCTTCTTTCTTAGGCAACAGTGTTGTTAAATCCTTACCAATATCAAGACGGAAATGATCATCAGCAACGTCAATGACTCTTGCTGTAATCATTTCATGTTCATATGACTTAAAGTGCTTGTATAAGTTTTCTTTTTGCATGTTGATTAATGTTTCATTAAGTCTGCTTTTGAAATCACGAACAGCAAAATGTCCAAAATCTTTTGGATCAATTTTTTGTTCAAGAATGTCACCGACTTTTGCACGGGAATTGACTTCTTTAGCATCTGCTAAAAGCAGTTGTGTGTAATTCTTATCAGCATCCATACTGTATTCTTCAACGACTAAATGTTGTTTATAAACGAGTATTTCATACTTATCCTCTTTGATATCAACTCTACAAGAGCGAACATCATGAGCTTTTTTGCATCCGGCAATCATCCCTTGAACAAAAGCTTCAACGACTTGGTCATGAGTTAATTCTTTTTCTTCAGCGACGGCTTCAATATTCTTAAAAAACTCTTTACTGATCATGTTATCCTCCTAAAATTTGATTGCTGTACGCATTTTCTTTGCGTCATCAAATTTGATTTCGATTTTTTTGAAACGACCTCTGTCGTTAATTTCCAATAATAGTATATCACTTTCAAATGAGATTAGAGCGCCACAACCCTTATATTTTGGTGACTCCAAATAAATGTACTTGGTAACCGCCTTTTGGACATCTTCTTTTGTGTTGATAGGTCTTTCTGCTCCAAGGGAAGATAGCTCCAAGAAATAATTTGGATCTAAATCATCATCGTCTAATGTTTCTACAAACTCAAGATGGATCTTTTCCAATGTATCTATATCGATAGAATCGGTGTCTAGTAGAATTTCCACTATCTTCTCACCATATTCTTTTTTTGTTCGAATACTATAGATCTCAAGATTGCTTTTACTAATGATTGGTATTAATTTTTGTTTGATTTTTTCTAAATTCATTTTGACCTCAATAAAATGAGTGGAAATTGTCATCCCACTCTTGTCAACTAATAGTATAGCATTTTTTGATAAAGAATTCAATTTTATTTAATCAAATTTATTGATTTTAAATCATATGTCATATTAATTGCGAATGATTTGCAATAAGAAGATAATGTGTTATAATATTATTGCGAATGATTCGCATAAAGGAGTCTCACATGAAGAAATTTTCAAGCCTCATATTTCTGTTTTTCACTCTAATTATTTTATCTTCTTGTCAAGAAGTGATATATACCGATATTGTCACTACCATGTTTCCACAATATGACTTTGCTCAAGCTATTGTTGGTGACGATTATACAGTGAGTTTGCTTTTACCTCCAGGAGCTGAAATTCATGATTACGAAGTAACAAGTCAGGATTTAGCTAAAATCAAGGAATCAAAATTATTCATCTTCACAAGTCTAGAGATTGATAATTGGATTGGCGATGTTGAAACCATTGGTGGAAAAGATACATTTGTAATGAATCTATCCGAATCTTTTGTTAGAGAACCTTTAATCTATGGTGATATATTAGATCCTTTAGATGAAGAGGGCATACATGCAAGCGAATTACATTTCTGGACTGACCCTACAATTGCTGTACAATTGATTGATGCTATTTTAGAACAAATTATTGCTTTAGATCCTCAATTAGAAGCACAATTAAGAGCAAGAGCAACGACTTATATCAATGAGATTGTAGAATTAGATACTCAAATTAAAAACTATATGATTGATCATGAATATCTTGGTTCAACTATTTATTTTGCAGGTCATAATGCACTAGGTGCTTTTGGTCAAAGATATGGATTAAATATCGTTTCATTATTTGAAGATTTTAAGCCTGATGTTGATTTGACGAGTAATGAACTCATATCTTTTACAAATATTGTTAAACAAACCAATACACATTATCTGTTTATTGAAGAACTCGTTTTTCCAAAGGCAGCAAACACGATTGTTAATCAACTCGCAAGTGATGGCTATGATCTTGAATTACTTGAGTTTCATGGTTATCATAATATTTCATCATCAGATTATGAAAAAGGAGTGACATATAGGGATTTGTTGGAACAAAATTTCCTACACATCCAAACAGTTCTTATGTCAACGATATAAATATGATCAATTATAATGAAGTCTCTGTATCCTTTGGAAAATTTAATGTTCTAAATCATATCAATTTCCACATGGAAAAAGGTGATTTTCTTCATATAATCGGACCCAATGGTAGTGGAAAAACTACGTTAGTTAAATTATTGATTGGCTTATTAAAACCTACAAGTGGAAAAATATCAATAGATGAAACTGTACATATGGGTTATTTACCTCAAAAGATGAACACCAAAGCGAATCTACCAATGACTGTGTTGGAAGTCATCTATAGCGGATTTAGAAAACAAAGCATTTTCATTTCGAAAACTGATATTGATTTAATCAAATATTGGTTAGATAAAATGGAAATTCCCCAATTGATCCATTCAAGTATGATGTTCTTATCTGGAGGACAGCAACAGCGTGTCTTCTTAATACGAGCTCTCATCTCTGATCCAGATTTGCTCATCCTTGATGAACCCACTTCTGCACTAGACCCTTCATTTAGAGAAAAGTTTTACCATATGCTATATGAAATGCAACAACAAAAAAATATGACAATCATTCATATTACGCATGATTTAACCGATGCTGTAAAAGATAACTGCTTGACCATGTATGTCGATCAAACTGTTAAATTCTTTGGAACTTATAGGGATTTCCATGAATTTGAACACAAGGGGCATCATCATGTTTGATTTCCTACAGTATGATTTTATCCAGCATGCTATCTTGATTGGTATTGCTTTAGCACTCTCAGCATCCCTATTAAGTCCATTTCTTGTCTTAAATCAACAAGCGATGATTGCTGATGGTCTAGCCCATGTAAGTTTTGCAGGTATCATATTAGGTGTGATATTATCAAATGAACCCTTATACATTGCTATCCCATTTGTTATGGCTGCTTCGCTTTTGATTAAATACCTAACAACTAAAAAAACAATCAATGGTGATGCTGCTATCGGTTTGGTTTCAGCTGTTTCATTTGCTTTAGGTCTTATCCTAGTCAAAAAAGGTCAAGGGTTTAATATTTCTATTGAAAGTATGTTGGTAGGAAATATTTTCACAGCAACCAATACTGAAATGATTTTATCGATGATTGTTACTGTCTTGATACTTGTATTTATTCTAGTGAACTATCGAGCATTACTAATGATGACATATGATGAAAGTTATGCGAAGTTTTCAAAAATAAAAACAAACTTTCTTGGATATGTTTTATCAGGATTAACAGCCTTTTTCATTGTTATAGGTGTTAGGACAATTGGAACACTTTTGATATCAGCACTTGTGATATTTCCTTCTATTATTTCTAGTCAATGGACAAAGAGTTTTAGAAATACTTTGATTTTAGGAATCATATCATCATTTATTGTTGTGATAGCAGGTATCTTTATTGCTCACCCTCTTGAAATTCCAGTTGGCTCGACAATTGTTATGATTTATGCGATACTCTTATTAATTTTACTCGTCATTAAGACGATACTAAGGAGATGATACGATGAGAATGACAAGTCAAAGAAAATCAATTCTAAATTTATTGTCAAAAACTGCACAACCAAAAAGTGCTGAAATGATTTTTGAGGAACTTCCAAATCATACAATGAATTTGTCAACTGTTTATCGAAGTCTTGATACATTTTTTGCTCAAGGCATCATTTCAAAAAGTACAATGCAAAATACATCATACTATTATATCAATCAAAAAAACCATCATCACTACATGATTTGCTTAGGGTGTCAAAAGATGTATGAAATGGATTGTCATTTGGATCATATTGCACAAGATGCAGCAAATGAACATCATTTCAAAATCACCCATCATGATATGACAGTTTATGGATATTGTGCAGATTGTCAGCAAAAAAATATAGAAAAATAGAGCCGATACAATGTATCAGCTCTTTTTATTTACCATTTTCTTGGATCGTCATTAATAGAATCTAAATAAACCATATCTTGATGATCTATTTCAAAATCTACTGCAGCATTTTCAATAATTCTTGATTCATGGGTAGATTTAGGAAGTGGTGCTGTTCCTTTTTGAATGCAGTATCTGATGCAGATTTGAGCAGGTGTAACTTGATATTTTTTCGCCATGTCTTGAATGTCATTGTTCTTAAGCAAATGACCGATTGCAAGTGGAGAATAAGCCTCAACTAGGATGTTCTTAGCTTTACAATACTCATCAGTTTCTTTTTCATTATGTCCGATGAAGTATCCGATTTGATTTGCATGTGGAACGACTTCGCAATGCTCTAGGATATTATCTAAATCCTTCGTATTGAAGTTTGAAACACCAATGGCACGTACTTTGCCTTCTTTATAAACCTTTTCCATTGCTTTGTAGGCTAAAACGTTACCTTCTCTACAATCCTTACCTATTTCATTCCATGGCCATGGTGCATGAATGAGATATAAATCTAGATATCCAATATTAAGTGCCTTCATCGTCTTTTCAAAGGCTTCAAGTGCACCTTCATAGGTTTTGATATGAGACTGCAACTTAGATGTCACAAATATTTCTTCTCTTGGAATACCAGAATCTCTAATTGCTTTTCCAACACTTTCTTCATTTTGATAAGCAGCAGCTGTATCGATATGACGATACCCGTTTTTTAATGCCATTCTAACAGATTGATAAGCAATATCACCACTTGGAACCTGCCATGTTCCAAATCCGATTTTAGGAATTTTTACACCATTGCTTAAAGTGTATGTTTGTACCAAAGTTTTCATAATTTGTAGCCTCCTCATTAATTTAATTATATCATTATTATTTTTTTGCCAAACCCAATATACTCAAGCAAAAAAAAAGAATGCAAAGCATTCTATTTTACTTTGATGATTTTGTATAAGACATAACATCCATAAAGAGCAACAAGCATTAATATTGAGCCTGTAGCTATGTTAAGCAGATCCAAATAACTTTCTTGTACAACTTGTACACCTGATAAAATCATCTGTACAATATAAACAAAGAAATATCCATATAATAAATAACGAAGCAATGACATTTCTTTTGGTGTTACAACTGATATACGTGTGTCAGGTCTACGGTAAATAATGAATCCCAATACACCTACAGTAACCAATAGTGCGATAATGACATAAGTAAGCCATGGCAATGATGCACCTAAGTAATGATTAAGTATCACATTTCCTCCAATTAAGAAAAAGATACCAAACAACATAATTTGAACAACTAGACTCTTGCGATACACATTCATTTTTTTAATCTCCTTATGATTATTTTTTATTTTTAATGATATACTAATATTGAAATGAGGTAATTATATGAATAAGGCTGTTTATCCAGGAACATTTGATCCTCTAACAATTGGACATTTAGATATTATCAAACGTGCTGCACGTTTTGTTGATGAACTTCATGTCGTGGTTGCTGACAACTATAAGAAAGTACCAACATTTACGACTGAAGAAAGAATAGACATGATCAAGCGTGTAACAATGGATATTGAAAACATCGTGGTCACTTCTACAGAGGACTTAATTGTCCGTTATGCTCAAAAAAATGATATTTCGATTATGATTCGTGGTTTGAGAAATATTCCTGATTATGAAAATGAATATGCTTTATATCAATTCAATCGTAATCTGAATAGAAATATAGAAACCATTATCTTATTTCCATCATCAAGAAATCACTTCGTATCATCGTCAGCAATCAAGGAATTGATTATTCATCATGCTGACATTTCACCTTATGTTCCAAAAGAAATCATTAAGGATTTACAAGACAAATTAAGACCTAAATTAGATTGATTGATTTGAAAAAATCATAGAGTTGATCTTCTTTGATATGAGGAGCCATATGTTTGGCTTTTTCTTTTAGCTCATCAAATCTTGTATTGCTCATAGCAATACCAATATCAGCCATCTCAATCATTTTAACATCGTTTGCTCCATCACCTACACAAATTAATCTAAAATCTGTTTCATGTTCAACAGCTTTCTTAATTCCAAACGCCTTATTGATGAAAGGATATATGAAATCAGCACCACCTGCATGCCACGGAAAGACTTGAAACTTAGGTAACTGAATAGCGGTATCAAGAATTTCTTTTTCATTATCTCCAAATAACCAAAAACTGGTAAACCTTATTTTTATTGTGAAAATTGCAATCAACATTAGGCGTTTTACCTCTTAATTGTTTCATGCCATCTTCAACACAAGAATCCCAAGCATTCACTGCTTCCTCGTCTAAACCAACCATCCCAATATTAAATTGATGGCCTTTTGCAATACTTAATGCTTCTTCAATATCTTCATGTAAGATAGGATGATCATAGATCACCTGATCATCTTTATAGATAATTGATCCGTTTAGTAAAACCTTATACTTAAAAAAAGACACGACTTCTTGAATCACTTCAAGTTTCTTATATCCTCTTCCAGTAGCAAGTCCTAATATAACATCATCTCTTTTTGAGAGTTCGAGTAATAATTTTTTTGTTTGTTCAGGAATTTTGCCGAGATTATTGTTATAAATTGTGTTATCAACATCAAAAAAGATTATTGTTTTCATCCCACACCTCAAAAATATTATAGCATATTAAGTAATCTACTACCATTTTATAGATTTTTATTATACAATAAGAATGTAATATTCGCTGCTGGAGGATTTAAATATGGTAAACCCATTACTCAGAACCGGTGAACTCGGCATTTTTGCATTAGGGGGACTCGGTGAAGTTGGTAAAAACATGTACATCTATGATATCAATGGTGGAATCTATATCGTTGACTCAGGAATCTTATTTCCTGATGAGCAACTTTTAGGTATAGACTACGTCATACCTGATTTCACATATCTTGTTGAAAATGAGGAACGCATTGTCGGTCTTTTTATCACACATGCTCATGAAGATCACATCGGAAGTATTCCTTATCTATTGAAAAAGGTCAAAATTCCTAAGATTTATGCTGCAGGTATTGCAGTTGATATGATAGAATATAAGCTTTTAGAACATCAAGATATTAAAACACCTAAAATTGAAGAATATAAGAGTTATTATACCTATCAATTTGATCGCGTTGAAATATCATTCATTAGAATGAATCACTCAATTCCCGATATGTTTGGTATAGTTTTTAGGACTGATCAAGGTATTTTATTCCATACAGGAGATTTTAAGATTGATTTTACACCTGTTGGTCCACCTGCAGAATATGACAAATTAGCTGCGATTGGTAGTGAAGGTGTCTTATGCATGCTTTCTGATTCTACGAATTCAGAAAGAGATGAACTTATTCCATCTGATAGTAAAATAGGAAAGTCTATTAATGAACTCTTCTCTAGAATCAAAGGACGTATCATTATAGCTACTTTTGCATCTAACATGTATCGCATTCAACAAATCATTGAAGCTTCTGTCTTAAACGGTAGAAAAGTTGCAGTATTTGGAAGAAGCATGGAACGTGCCATTGAAATCGGAATGCAAACCGGTTATATCAAGGCACCTAAAGATACGATTGTGAATAGTGAACAAGTCAATCGAACGAAAGCAAATGAACTTACGATCTTAGTGACAGGTTCACAGGGAGAACCATTAGCTGCCTTAAGTAGAATAGCAAATGGTAATCATCGTCAGATAAAAGCCATGTCTGGAGACACAGTCATCTTTTCATCTTCTCCTATTCCTGGAAATCAAGAAGGTGTCAATAGAACTGTTAACAAGCTCTTTAGATTAGATGTAGAAGTCATTACTCATGGACCACTTGCTGATACACATACATCAGGTCATGGTAGTCAAAATGATTTGAAGTTGGTGCTAAGTCTTGTCAAACCAAAATTATTTATTCCTATGCATGGTGAGCATCGTATGCTCAAGCTTCATCGACAACTTGCAATAGATTGTGGTGTCAAACCAGAAAATATTCTAGTCATGGATAATGGCGAAGTTGCAGCTATTACATCATCTTCTATTCGTATGGCTGGAAAAGTAACATCAGGTGAAGTCTATATTGATGGAACAGGTATAGGTGATATTGGAAGTATGGTCATCAAAGAACGTAAGCTTTTGAGTGAGGAAGGTTTGTTCTCAGTTGTATTATCCATTAATTCAAAAACTAAGAAATTAATCAATGAACCAACAATTATCTCAAGAGGATTCATCTATATGAAAGGTAACGAAGAAATCACTTCTTTACTTGCAAATGAAACAAAGAAAATTGTTCAAATTGAATTAAACCGTAAAATGTATAATGAACTCAACTTGAAACAAGCAGTTATTGATTATTTAAACACCAAAATTTATGATATGACACAAAGAAGACCTTTGGTTCTTCCAATTGTGGTTGATTTAAAAAGTTAAAAAAAATGAGTCTAGCAAAAAGCTAGGCTCTTTTATTTCATATAAGCTACAAAGGCATCAAATACATATTTTGTCACTAGGGCGTCATCTTTTGCATCATGTGCCTGATCAAACTCAACATTATAATATGTCTTATAAGCTCTAAATAATCCTAGATCATCTTTAAGATTAAAATAATCCTTATGCAGCTTGAGTAAATCAATAAAATCTGTATCAACGGTTAAATTTGGTTTGTCATGTAAGATATAGGAATCATTCATTGCTGTCAAATCATTTTTTCCCCAAACAACTAATTTAGGATGATACTTTTTAATTATTTTTTCCAGTTTCTTATAATAGACATCAAATTTGACCGCTTCACTAAAAAACTTGTCTTCATCTAAACTAAGGAATTTTTTGGTTCTTCTACTTAATGTCATTTTTTCTTTTGGTAGAACATAATAACCATCTTGATGAAGAATCTTTCCTTGAACCTCTGATAAGACATAACCAGCTTGGATAATCTCTGGTGAGAATTGGTGTTCATGATAACCTGGCATTGTCATCTCAAAATCGATGAACAGATAATACTTATTGCTATCTAAAACTTTTCTCATTTCTCTTCTCATACTTGTTAAATCATAATGAATGATCAAAGGATTCAAAGAGATGATTTGATTGAAATGAGCAACTTGATAATAAGAGAACTTTCCAATCTTTTTCATGCGAGGGGTTATCTCAAAATCAACAAGTACACCTTTTCTTAAATACATAAAAAATGTCTTTGCTAATCTGTTAGATAGGTAAAAACCAACCTTTCTACCACCTAAAATCAAATAAAATATTTTATTGTGAGCATCGATGCTCCATATGATTTTTCTCATTTCAATACCTCTTTGATTTCTAAGATGACTGCTTTAGGAATCCCTAGAGAAGTTAGTTCTTCTTCACTTGCATTCTTAATTGCATCAATACTTGTAAAATGGCTTAATAAAGCCTTTTTTCTTTTTTCTCCAATACCTGATATTTCATCAAGTGGAGATGATACAGCAAGCTTATTTCTGGTGCTACGATGAAAATCAATAGCAAATCTATGAATCTCTTCTGATAGTTTTAGCAAGAATTTATAGAGCTCACTTTGCTTAAGAAGTGGAATCACTTCATCTTCAAAAACAAGGGCTTCTAAGATATGCTTACTATTCTTTTTAAGCCCAGCAATTTTGATATCAAGACTCAATGAATCAAGGATTTCCTGTGCTGCATGAAGTTGTCCTTTACCACCATCTACAAGAATTAAATCTGGAACATCCAAATTTTCCATTAACATTTTTTGGTATCTGCGATATGTTACTTCTTTCATCGCTTGATAGTCATCGTTGGTTGTTGTTTGCAGATGATATTTACGATAACTCTTTCTTTCAAAATCACCATTTCTATAGACAACTAAAGCTGATATAGGAGCAGTTCCAAAGAGTTGAGCATTATCAAATATCTCAATATGATTGACTTTATGATGAATCAATTTGCTTAACTCATCCTGAGCTTTTTGTTTTTGTTCGTCCTTGTGACGATATAACATAAAGTGATGTTCTAAGTCATAATCTGCATTCTTTGAAGCTAGATCTGTAAGCTTCTTTTTGTCACCTTTTTGTGGAATGATTGCTTTTTTCCCAAAGAAAGGTTCAATATCTAATAATGTGAAACGATCACTAAATAACAGTTCTTCAGGTATGTATTGTTCATAAAATTGTTGCAAGTAACTTAAGATAGCATCCATGACTTCACCGACATAAGCGAAAACAACTTGATGAGGATCAACCATCTTGCCTTTTCTTATGACTAATATCTGCAGTGAGACATCATCTTTATTATAAGCATAACTGATGACATCGCGATCTTTAAAATCATTTGAATTGATAATCTGTTTCTCGATTGTCGTATCAATATGATTAATCATGTCTCTAAATTCTGCAGCTTTTTCATAATGCATATCCATTGAAGCTTGCTGCATTTCAGTTTCCAAGCGGTTCAATACTTCTTTCGTATCACCTTTTAGAAAATTAGTGATTTGCAAAAGTGTGTCTTGATAATCTACTTTAGTGTTGATACATGGCGCTAAGCATTGTCCAATATGAAAATACAAACATGCCTTCTTAGGCATAGTTTCACATTTTCTAAGGGGATATAGACGATTTAATAATCGTGTTGTTTCTCGTGCTGCGTATACATTGGTATATGGACCAAAGATTTTACCCTTGGCATTTTTCTTTCTCACAACTTGCAATCTAGGGTGTGTCTCTTTAGTGATTTCTATATAAGGATATGTCTTATCATCCATCAATCTAATATTGTATTTTGGTAAATATTGCTTGATGAGATTGCTTTCAAGAATCAATGACTCACGTTCGCTATTCGTCAAAACATATGAAAAATCGCGAATTTCTAGAACCAGTCGCGTTGTTTTTTCATTGTGTGCACCAGTAAAATATGATTTCACACGATTCTTTAAATTTTTGGCTTTACCCACATAAATGACTTCATCCTGCTCATTTTTCATGAGATAGCAGCCGGGTTCATTGGGTAATAATGCTAATTTGTCCTTAAAATTCAATTAAATCACCACTCATATTGTATCACAAATCACGATTCATTCCTCTATTTGCGTAAAAAAAAAGCGCATCGCGCTTTTTAATTAAGATTCAAATTTAATGTCAACTTTGCCATCTAGAATTTCTTCTAAAGCAATACCAATAGATTTAACGCATTGAGCGTTTTCAACATTTAATTTTTCTGATTCCAATATGAGAGCAACTTTGCTTGCTGCGTATACAAGTTTATATTTTGAGTCGATTTTTGATAACAATTTGTCAATGGATGGATAACGCATACCGTCTTTATTCTTATTCATGTCTTATTCTCCTATCATCTTAATATAGTTATGAATTGATCTTTCTGTTCTCGCATGCTCTGCTCTGATAATTGCCATGATTCTATCGGCAGCATTGTTGACTTCATCATTAACAACAATATAATCATATTTATGAGCAAGCAAAAACTCAGACTCTGCTTTTTTCATTCTTTTTTCAATCAGTTCTATAGGCTCAGTGCCACGATTCTTCAATCTTTCATATAGAGCTTTTTTCCCTGGTGGAACCAAGAAAATAAATACAGCTTCTTTCATTTGTTTTCTTACTTGAAGTGCACCTTCCACCTCAATCTCCAAAACAACTTCTTTGCCTCGATCAAGCTGCTCTTCCACTTTATCACGCGGTGTGCCATAATAATTACCGACAAACTCTGCCCATTCTAAGAATTTATTTTCCTTAATTCTTTTAATGAATGTCTCTTTGTCGACAAAATAATAATCAACACCCTCAACTTCATCTGGTCGTGGAGGTCTTGTAGTCATCGATACAGAATAGACGAGATCATGGTGTGGCATTTGAAATAAAGCCCTACGAACAGTACCTTTTCCAACGCCTGAAGGACCTGAAATGACAACTAATAAACCTTTTTCATTAAGTTTCATAGGATCCTCCTTCTGTGATTGATGTTACTCCTTATTATATATGATAAATGATAGAGTGTAAATAGATTTATCTATATTTGGAATAGAATAACGCTTACAAAAGAGATTATCGCCTTAAATTGTGTTAAAATAGTCATGAGGTGTCATATGGTTTTCGATGGATTTTTTATATATCATTTAATAAGTGAGTTAAATAGGCAATTGGAAAAAGCACGATTGGAAAAAATCTATCAAACGGGTGAATATTCGTTTGTTTTTGTGTTTTATTTAAGAGGACAAAGATTATTTATGAATCTTAATTTGAGTTCTCACAATTTTGGAGTTTATTTAACACAGACAAAATCAGAATCAACGATGAGTTCTCAATTCTTAATAACACTCAAAAAACATTTGGAAGGTGCTATTTTACAGTCTATCGTTCAACATGAGACAGACAGAGTTTTTATTTTCAAATTTGTTGTACATGATTTTCTAGATGGTCAGATCCAAAAAAACCTAATATTTGAAGCTATGGGTAAACATTCCAATTTGTTACTGGTCCAAGACAATATCATTTTAGACACTTATAAGAAGATGTTTTTTGCTGAAGGAAGACAATTGTTACCTCAAGCACAATTTGAGTTCTTCCCTTCTGATAAGCTCGCTTTTCATCAAATCGATTATTCTAAAGTATTTTCATATCAGGACATTGTTAATCAGTATATGGGAGTTTCACCCTTTTTAGCAAGATATCTAATTGACCATAGAGTGCAGCTTTCAGATATAAAAGTAAAGCCAACACGTGCATTAGACCTTAAAAAAGACTATGTATTTGATATTTTTGAAGATAGCACACACAAAAAATACTTTTCATCAATTTCACTCATGATGGATCTAGATGCAGATCAAGCTTCTCAATCCATTTCTTCTCATGCATTGTTTATTGAAAAACAGCTCAAAAAGTATACAAACAAAAAAGAACAACTCATTACTATGCAAGACCAAGCTCTACTCAATTTAGAAAACAAGGGTAAAGGAGATTTAATTTATCAATCAGGATTACCTTTAGATGAGAAAAATTCATCTATTGAGGTTCTTGGTTCAACCATTCATTTAGATCCGACTAAAACTTTAAATGAAAATGCTCAAACTTTCTACAAAGCTTATCAAAAGGCGAAACGAACATTAGATCATATCAAAACTCAAAATCGTGAAAATGAAGAGATGATCAGTCTATTTGAAGAATATATGACATATCTGGAGCTATCTTTAGGTGAAAATATTAAGGACTTTGAGTCTGATCTCATTCAACTTGGGTATAAAGCAAAACAGAAATCTCCTCAAAAGAAACAAAACAAGAAACCAAATATTCTTAAATTAACAGATGGAGACATACATTACTATATTGGAAAAAATAGTCTTCAAAATGAATACATAACACATCAAATTGGAAAAAAAGATGATTATTGGTTTCATGTCAAAGATTTTCCTGGATCTCATGTTTTAGTGGATACTCCAAAACTCAATGAATCAATCATTAGAAAAGCTTCAATGCTAGCTGCTTATTTTTCCAGCATGAAATATTCCTCATCAATTCCTGTTGATTATACACAAATTAAATATATTAAGAAGATTTCTGGCAAGCCTGGTTATCATGTAACATATAAGAATCAACAAACCATGTATATTGATATTGATGAGAAAAAAATCGAGAACTATTTAAAAAACGTCTAATTTACCATAATTTAGACTTTTTTTAATCTTTGGGGCAAATCAGTTGATAGAAACCCTACTTTGATGTAAGATAAGATTATAAATAAGGAGGATATTAAAATGAAATTTGAATTACCTAAATTACCATATGCATATGATGCACTAGAACCTTTTATTGATGCAAGAACAATGGAAATCCATTACTCAAAACATCATCAAGGCTACACTAACAATTTAAATGCAGCATTAGAAAAACATGCTGATCTATCAACTCCATTAGAAACGTTACTTGCAGATTTATCATTAGTACCATCAGATATTCGTACTGCTGTACAAAATAATGGTGGTGGATATTATAATCACGCTTTCTTCTGGCCTTTACTTAAGGTTAACAATGGTGCATTGCCTACTGGAAAACTATTAGATGCTATCAATTCTAACTTTGGTTCATTTGATGCTTTTAAAGAAGCTTTTGGAAATGCAGCTAAAACAAGATTTGGCAGTGGTTGGGCTTGGCTTATTGTAACACCAGAAAAGACCCTCAAGGTCTTATCAACTGCAAACCAAGATACACCTCTTGCTGAAGGTAGTCCAATCTTAGGTCTTGATGTTTGGGAACATGCTTATTACTTAAACTATCAAAATAGACGTCCTGACTATGTTTCAGCATTCTTTAGTGTCATCAATTGGGATAAAGTACAAGCATTATACAAGGCAGCTTTGTAAATTATAAAATTAAAAAAAGAAAAGAACCAACATCGCTGTTGGTTCTATTTTTTTATCCTGCGATTTGAGCAACGTCAGTAATGATTGTTTCTTCAAACTCTCTTGACTCTCCAACTCTTTCAATTGTCTTTTTAAACACAATAGGTCCAACAATTTCAAAGAATAGGATTCCAGCTAGTACGATTGTCTTAACTAAAATAGCTTCAGGTGCTGGGAAGATTGATGAGACAGCAACGAGCATCCCAATTTCAACCCCACCTTGTGGAAGTAGACATAATCCAGTTGCATTTCTAACAACCTTAGGTGATTTTGCAATCACAGCACCAAGATAAGCACCACCAATTTTACCAATCGATCTAAAGACGATATAAATGACTGCTATGATACCAGCTACCTTGAGCACTGATAATGATAACTGTGCACCTGCTAGAGTGAAGAAAACGATAATGAGTGGTCCACTAAAATTACTTAATGCTGCACCTTGAATTTCAAATGGTTCCTTCTTAATGAAGTTTGTAAAGGTCATCCCAACCATCATAGGTGTTAAAATCATTGATAATTCATAGCGATGTGCAATAAATACTGAAATTAAAACAGTCGATAAGGACAAGACAAGATAGGCAATATATCTTTCTCTTTTTGGCATCTTTGTTACAAAGAATTTAGATGCCAAACCTAAGACTCCACCTAATACAGCACCAACTAAAACTGATAAAGTAACTTCAAGTAATGGTAGTAATAAAGCTGTTTGAATATTGAGTTGTCCCCCAGCAATCAAACTAACTGAAATTGTTGTAAACAATCCGAATATGATAACACCGATGATATCATCTATTCCAGTAACTGGAACAACAGTATCAACAACCGGTCCTTTAGCTTTAATCTTTTTGATAATTACCATGATTGGTGCTGGAGCAGTTGCAGTTGCAATTGCTGAAAGCGTTAATGCTAACCAAAGTCTTCCATCAATTAAATAGACCAAAGTAAATACAACAAGAGCCGTTGCTAAAGCTTGAACTATAGTGATGATGATAATTGATTTTCCGCTTTTTTTAACTTTTGGTAACCATAATTCTGTACCAATCTGATACGCAATAATTCCTAAAACGAAATTTGTAATAACATCAAAACTAGCGACTGTTTCAACTGAAATGACATTAAAAACACTTGGTCCTAGTAATATACCTGCAACAATATAACCTGTAATTTCTGGTATTTTAATGAGCTCAGCAAGCTTTCCTAATACAAAGCCAAAGAGCAATGTAAGTGATAAAAATAATAAAAACATATAAATATCCATAAAATATAACATCTCCTTCATGTGTTGCCACATTGTCTAATTATACTCCATTTGAACTATTTTTCAAGGAAAATATTTACTTTATTGAAAATAAAAAAAAGGAAGCGTTTGCTTCCTTCAATTATATATGAGTTTCTATGATTGCATAATCTCCGTCATCTCTTCTATAGACAACATTTGTTCTTGATGTCTCCTTATCTAAGAACACGTAGAAATCATGACCTGATAGTTCCATCGCTGCTATTGCTTCATGTGATGTCATGGGAACCAATTCAATCTTCTTATTTTTAACGAGCTGACTAGCTAAAATATCCTTTTCAAGAGACTCAGCGTCAAATTCATTTGAATAGGCTTGCTTAATGCCCTCTTTTTCCAAATTATGTTTTAATTTATCCTTATGTCTTCTGATTTGTGCAACGAGTTTATCATTTGCTTTATCGATTGCTGCATACATGTCAACATCAACTACTTCTGCACGTAATACTGTACCTTTAGCAGGTATGGTAACTTCAATCTTATGGTGATCCTTATACACCTTACAAACAACTCTTACTTCAGAGATAACCTCTGGTCCAAAAAAGGAAACAACTTTGCTAAATCTCTTTTCTGCATAATCTTTGATCGCATTTGTTGGTACGAAACCATTCTTACCTAAAACTTCGAATTTCATAGTTTTTCTCCTTCTTCTATATTTTCATAAAGCGTCAGTAAATAAATGTTACCTAGCTTTAGAGAATCCAATGTTAAAAATGAAATGTCTTTAAAATCATCTAGATACAAAAAGATTGCATCTCGATACTTGGATAGATAATGCTTCAAATAGGGTTTAATAAATGACATATAAGCGATACCTGAAACATGAGAATCACCCCTTATCATTGAATTGTGAAAGATCATAGCTTCTTCAATTGGAATCATCTCACTTTTGGGTGACAGTGGATACATCATATAACACATTTCACAAATATGATGAATCTCAGGGTCAAACAAATTGAGAATTGTTTTTTTTGTTTTTACTTTTTTTCCACAAATACCACAAAGCATAACAAGCCCTCCTAATTGATATTAGTTGGGCTTGTTTGAGTTTACTTTTTATAAGCTTCTACTATTTTATCAATTAGCATGTGAGGAACTTCTTCGTATCTGACGAATTCACGTGTGAATGAACCACTGCCTTGAGTCATAGCTTTTAAATCAATTGCATATTTAACAATTTCTGCTTCCGGAACTTCTGCAATAACAACTTGGAATCCTTCAGTTTGATTCATACCAAGTACACGACCACGTCTTTTATTCATGTCACCCATGACATCACCAACAAATTGATCCTTAATCGTTACTTCGACTTTGACGATAGGTTCCAAAATGGTAGGTTGACATGTCTTAATCGCATCCTTAAATGCTAATGCTGCAGCAAGTTTAAATGATAATTCATTGGAGTCAACAGCATGATAAGATCCATCATATAATGTAGCCTTGATATTGATTACAGGGAATCCTGCAAGAGGACCATGTTCAAATGCTTCGATAAGTCCTTTTTCAACTGCTGGGAAATAGTTTCTAGGAACGGCACCACCAAATACATCTTCTTCAAATTCAAATAATTCTTTAGATGGTTCGAATTTAATCCATACATGTCCAAATTGACCAGCACCACCAGATTGTTTCTTATGCTTACCTTCAGCTTGTACTGATTTCTTAATTGTTTCACGATAAACGATTTTTTGTTCATCGATATCAACATCAACTTTAAACATTGTCTTCATTCTTTCAAGGACATAACCTAAATGCGTCATACCTTGTCCGCCTAATAATAATTGAGCAGTTTCTTTATTTCTTCTAATTTCAAATGTTGGATCTTCAAGATTTAATCTATGAAGTGCCATTGAGATCTTATCTTCATCATTTTGGTTCTTTGGATGCACAGCAATATAAATAACAGGTGTTCCTACTGATACAGGTTGATAGACAATCTGGCTCTTTGGATCTGCCAATGTATCGCCTGTTTCTATACCATCAATCTTTGCAACCGCCGCCATATCACCAGCATGAAAGAAATCACATGGAATTTGGTTCTTTCCACGGATTGCAAATAGATTTGTTATTTTCTTTGAATCGCCTTTATTTGATAGGACAACATCTTGTCCATTCTTTAATGTACCTGAATTGATCTTCAAAACATTAATTGCACCTAAGAAAGGATCAACAGTTGTTTTGAAAACATAAGCTGAAAATGGTTCATTATCACTCGTCAAGCGTGTGATAGAGTCACCAGTTTTAGCATCTTTACCAACAAGTGGTTGTAATTCATCTGGTGTAGGTAAATAATCGACTAACATGTTAAGTAATGTTCTTACACCAATCGTTTTAGTTGCACTACCAACGATGACTGGAGTCAGTTCACCATCAATGATTCCAGCACGAAGTGCAGTCTTTATTTGATCTTCTGGTATTTCTTCTCCAGAAAGATATAAATCTAATAATTCTTCTGAAGTTTCAGCAACACTTTCTAATATCATGTTGTGAAGCTCTTCAACTTTAGCTTTCTTTTCTTCCCAAATTTCAGCATCTTGACTGTCTGTGCCATCATAGATTCTTGCCTTCATTTCGATGACATTAACAAACCCTTCGAAATTTTCATTATGACCAATTGGCCAACAGAAAGGAACAGCTTTTTTTCCTAACTTTTCACGAATTTCATCTAGAACTTCTTCAAATTTGACATTTTCCTTATCCATCTTATTGACATAGATAATTGCTGGAATATGGCGTTTTCTGATTTCACCCCAAACACGTTCAGTACCTACTTCAACACCTTTACTCGCATCGATTAAGATAACTGCACCTTTAACAACTTCAAGTGCTTGGCTTAAATCTCCTACAAATTCATCACTACCTGGAACATCTATAAAGTTTAACTTATAGTCCATCCATTCAACTGGAATGACACTGAGTGAAAGACTTGATTGTTTTGTTTGTTCTTCGACTAAATAGTCTGAAACTGTATTCTTACGCTCAACTTCTCCCTTTTTGTCAATCGCTTTGCCTACAAATAGTAGAGCTTCAGATATACTTGTTTTGCCTGATCCTTGATGACCTAATATTGCAATGTTGCGAATCTCTTTGGTTGAATACTCTTTCATCCTAAACCTCCTGTAATCGTTTACATATTCTATACCCATATTATAGCATAAACTTATCCTCAGCAAATCGATTTTATACAGAAAATATGAAATTTCACATAAGTCACAAAAGATGCTATAATATAGTCGGTGAAAATATGAGAAAACTAGCTATAAAATTAATTGAATGGTATCAAAGAGATATTTCTCCAAATAGCAATCATAAATGTAGACATTCTCCAACATGTTCTGCATATGCAAAAGAATGTTATATACGCTTTAATTTTTTTAAAGCTTCGTTTTTGAGCGCAAAAAGAATTCTGACATGCAATCCTCTATTTAAACCTAAATATGATCCAGTTCCCGAAAAGAAAATTCGCGTAAAAAAAGAAAAAACCAATGATTAATTCATTGGTTTATTTTTTTTAGTTTAGCTTTTTCTTGTTGATTCTTAATCACTTTTTGTCTTGTAAAGGATTCTCTTTCCTTTTCCTCTAATGCTTCAGTGATAAATTTAATGTTTTCTTCAAATTTAGGTATCACGACATTCTCTAATGCATTTGCACGCTTTTGGGCTTTTCTTATGGCATTTGCAAGTCTATAAGTTGAATTATCAACTTCAGCAAGCTTGACAGTTAAGTCTCTTACCTTTAAAAAGCATTTGTATGCAAAATCGAATTTAGTATTTGTGTGTGAGATACCATAAGTGATTTTGACATGTTCTACTTCATGCGTTACTTTTGGTATTTCAACTCCCATGACACTTTTATAACTCACAGAGATCCCTGAATCTACTGGAATAGATTGAGCGATATCACTGACGATACCTAAAGTGATATTGGCATCTTGAAGAGCAAGGTATGCTTTCTTATATGTTTCTGAAATCTCATTACGAAGTAAACGAACATCCTCAAGAAGACTCATCATCTCATGGATTAAGATATTTCTTTTTCTATCCATGAGTTCAAAGCCTTTGTGTGCTAATTGATTAGATTTAATTAGTGTCATTAAATTTCCTTTTGTAGGAAAAACCTGTTCACCCATTCATTACATCCCCTTTAGGGCACTTATAATTGGTCTTTTAATAATGTGGAAACGTTCAACAGCACGTTCATGATTATAAAACTTGTTGATCATCTTCTCATCTAATCTACTTAATTCTTCTTTAGGAAGTACTGATAATAAATCCCAACCTAGGTCAAGTGTATCAATAATAGAACGATTGGATTCAAAGCCTTGCCCAATAAAATGCTTTTCAAACAGATTACCAAATTCAATATATTGTCTATCTACAGGTGACAGTTCATCTTCACCAATGACTGAGGCTAAACTTCTAGCATCTTGAACTTGTGCATATGACGCAAACATTTGATTGGCAACATCCGAATGATCGTCTCTCGTGTATCCAGCTCCAATACCATCTTTCATCAATCTAGATAAGGATGGTAAAATGCCTACTGGAGGAAATATGCCTATCTGATTTAAATCTCTGCTTAAAACAATTTGCCCTTCAGTGATATATCCTGTTAAGTCTGGGATTGGATGGGTAATATCATCATTAGGCATCGTTAAAATAGGAATTTGTGTCACACTGCCTTTGGCTTGAGATACAATACCTGCTCTTTCATATAAGGAAGCTAAATCCGAATATAAATAACCAGGATAACCTTTACGTCCAGGAATTTCACCTTTACTACTTGAAAACTCACGGAGTGCTTCACAATATGATGTGATATCAGTCAAAATAACTAGTACATGGATATCATGCTTAAAAGCAAGATATTCAGCAGCGGTCAACGCAAATCTTGGAGTTAAAATTCTTTCAATGATAGGTTCATTTGATAGATTTAAAAACATGACCACCTTATTCATGACACCTGCTTCTTCAAATGAATGTCTAAAATAAGCAGCGACGTCATTTTTGACGCCCATTGCAGCAAATACGATACAAAAATCATTACCCTTACTTTCAGCAATCTTAGCTTGCTTAACGATTTGAACTGCAAGTTCATTGTGAGGCATCCCTGATCCAGAAAAGATTGGTAATTTTTGTCCTCTTATCAATGTTGTAAGTGCATCAATGGAACTAACACCTGTTTGAATATAGTCTCTTGGATATATTCTTGAGACAGGATTTAAAGGTTGACCATTAATGTTTCTTTTTTCATCAACAAAAACCTCACCCAACCCATCAATTGGACGACCAGAACCATTAAATGTTCTTCCTAAAATTTCTTTGGATAAGGACATTTCAACAGAGTGACCTGTAAATTTAGTTTTTGTGTTGACAAGCGAGATATTTTGCGTACCTTCAAAGACTTGGATAGCTACTTTCTCGCCTTCCATTTGGACAACACGACCAAATCGTGAAGAACCATCATTGAGCTTGATTTCGACCATTTCTTCAAAGCCAACGCCTGTAACCCCATCTAAGAAAATGAGTGGTCCTTTAATCTCATCTAATCCGATATATTGGAGATTCATAAATGCCTCCTTTAGTGAATTCTTTTAATTATGCGGTCAATCGTTTTTGGATATTCATCAAATTTTTCTAGTTCATCATTAGCCACATCATATTTCATCTTGATGACAGACTCAAATATTCCTGTATCAATTAATAAACTGAGTGAACGTCCACTTTCTATAAAACCTTTAGCTTTCATGTTGAGATACAAAATAACGTCCATCATCTGAAGTTGTTTTTGTAGTGGTACATAGGTATCGTCTTTATGAAAAGCATTTTGTTGTAAAAAGCCTAAACGAATAACTTTGCCTACTTCAATAATCAGTTTTTGATCATCAGGTAATACATCACTACCAATAAGCTTAGCAATTTCTAATAATTTATTTTCCTCAGATAAAATACCCATGATCGCTTGTCTATTGGTTAAAAATCTAGGGCTCACATTTTGGTCATACCATTTTGATAAATCAGTCACGTATTCTGAATAGCTTGTATTCCAATTGATAGCCGCATAATGTCTTTGATAAGCAAGTTGCTTATCTAAAGCCCAAAAGCTTCTCACAAATCGCTTTGTATTTTGGGTAACAGGTTCCGAGAAATCTGCACCTTGTGGAGATACCGCACCAATGATCGATACAGATCCTTCATGACCACTTAAGGTCTTCATGTAACCTGCACGTTCATAAAACTGGGAAATACGACTTGGTAAATAAGCAGGAAATCCTTCTTCTGCAGGCATTTCTTCAAGTCTTCCGCTGATTTCACGTAGTGCTTCAGCCCAACGAGAAGTTGAATCAGCCATGAGTGCCACATGATAGCCCATATCACGATAGTATTCTGCAATAACGACACCTGTATAGATGCTTGCTTCTCTTGCTGCTACGGGCATATTAGAGGTATTAGCTATCAACACTGTGCGTTCCATAAGTTTCTTATTGGTTCTAGGATCAATCAATTCACCAAATTCCTCTAGAACTTGGGTCATTTCATTACCACGTTCACCACAACCTACATAAACAATCAAGTCTGCATCACACCATTTAGCAAATTGGTGTTGCATCATGGTTTTTCCTGTACCAAATCCACCTGGAACAGCTGCTGCTCCACCTTTGGCAATAGGAAATAATGTATCAATGATACGTTGTCCACTAATTAAAGGGACAGAAATTGGTATTCTATTTTTAACTGGTCTTGGCGTTTTGATTGGCCATTTTTGGACCAAGGTAAGTTCGTGTATTTGACCATGTGTATCTTCTGTTTTCACAATGACATCATGTAATTTATATGATCCATTTTTAGCAACAAATGTGACTCTACCATCCATGCCCTTAGGTACCATCAGTCTATGCTCAATTGTTTTTGTTTCAGGTATTGTCGCATAAATTTGTCCGAATTTTAATTCATCATCGATTTTAACTGATAAAGTCACATCCCATAATTGCTTACTATCTAGTGATTCAACATCACTACCAATTGGAATATAAATGCCTTCATTATCAGAAATTAATTTCAAAGGGCGTTCTATACCATCAAAAATATTTTTAAGTAATCCTGGTCCTAACAACGCTGATATGGGTTCCCCTGTTGATAAAACTGGTTCACCAATCACGAGGCCAGTTGTTGATTCATAAACCTGAATGGTTGTACTTTCTTGGCTAATTGAAATGACTTCACCAAGTAATTTGTTATTTCCAACGAAAACCATTTCTAACATCGAAAAATCAACAGCGTTTTTAACGGTAACAACTGGTCCATTAATCGAATAGATTGTATTTTTCATCATTGTTACCTCCTATTTTCTAATAAATAATTTAGAGTTCTTGTAGAACCATTCCTTTTGTTCAGCAAATTTAGAATCTATGGTTTCATCAATAACGATACCTTCTTTTTCAATCATTGCTTCAAAACCTCCCAAATGTAGATTTGGTGATTTGATGATTTCAAAGGATGATGTCACATGATTCTTAATTAATGAAGGAAGGTGAGTATCTCTATCAGAGATTGTAAAAATGACATGTTTTGATTTTGCTAGATTGTTGATTTTAACAAGTTTTTCTTCCATAAGCTTTTCATAATCTTTAGAGGTGATGAACTGATAAATTTGGTCTAAGACAGCATGAAAAACGATATTCGTCATGAATGTTCTTTCTTTGATTAATTTCGCATCGTAGCCAACGCTTATTTTGTTGAGTTGATCCTGATAATCCTTTTGGATTTCCTTTAGAGCTCTACTGAGTTCTAAATCTCTTTTCAGTGAAAGTTCTTCATTGACTTTTTTCATTTCTTTTGCATAGAGATAATTAATTTCTTTACGCAATTCACCAATTTTTTTATCAGATTCTTGCTTTATTGCTTTATCAAAATAACGATATAGCTGTTCTGCATTGTTATATGCCATATTTTCACCTCATAATTTGATGCCAATAGCTTCACTAACATATCGGTCTATTGCTTCTCCGATTTGAGCTGTACCATGGCGATCAGGTATTTCTACAATAAGCTTTTTAGGTAGTGTTAATTTAAGTTCTGAGATGATTTGAGGAGCTAGTTCGACCAATTTGGTCGTGACTAAAACAATGGCAATTGATTCATCGCTCAAAGCAGTCTCAAGCGCACTTAAGAATTCTTTGAGTGCATGAACAACAACACCATCAATACCTACTAATCTCATACCTACTTGTGTATCTACATTGTCGCTTATTAAGAAAAACTTCATACGAATCCTTCTTCCTTAAAGCTTACCGATAATTAATATTGAAATTAATAAACCATATATCGCAACACCTTCACCAAGTGCAACGAAAATCAGAGATTTACCAAAGTTCTTTTCATTTTCAGAGAATGCTCCAATTGCTGCTGGAGCTGCAGCTGCAACAGCAACACCAGCACCTAATGCTGATAGTCCTGTAGATAGTGCTGCACTTAGGAAACCTAAGCCTTGAGCCATTGTTCCTGTCATCAAATCTATGGTATCGCCTTCAGCACCATAAACCGTTCCTTTGAAAAAGAGTTGCACAACAAATACAGCAACAACAATTGTGAAAAAGCCAATAACATGTGTCTTTAGTCTGTTTTTTGCTGATTGGATTGATACCTTACCTTTAAAAACCTTAATTAAAGGTAATGAAATCAGAACAACTAATACCATTGGTAAAATAATTTCTAAAAAGTTTAACATAATCATTCCTCCTAAAATCTCTTATTGATTAACTGCATTAAATGCAATTCCGTTTCCTTCATAATATCTTGAAAATAATTCATAAAATTGAAGTCTCAACACTTGAATACTAACAATCAAACCCTCTAATCCCATGACAAATAAGTTGCCAATAATCAGGACTAACCATCCAGAATTACCAACCATTTCCATGAGCGTCATGACGACGAACATTAATCCTGCATGAACCAATATAAATCCGCCAACACGTAAGAAAGACATTGTATTTGTTGCATAGGATAAGACAATTTCAAATAATTCAAAGAATCCTTCAGCAAAAAATCCACCAAAACCATTTGGAAACATTTTCTCTTTGTGATATAAACGTTCTAAAGGTTCCTTGAGGAATATGAGAATCACTGGTATTCCCACAAATCCTATAATTGTAAATATATTGAATATTGATGTGCCCAATCCTAACTGAAGTGCTGCACCAACTAAAATGAAACCATAAAGAATCAATCCTGCAACCCCATTATGTGATGCAAATAGTTCCACATAGTGTTTTTTCTTCAGTAATGTGATCATGTTGAGTAACATAGCTATCACAATGAATAATGCACCAAGAGCAATAGCTACAATCAAAATTGTCATTGTAAATTCAGAATCCATCACATGAATGGGTTTTCCAGCTAAGCCAAGAACTTGGGTATAAACTGGTGTCAAGAATTCTTCCATTCCAAAGAATGAACCATATAAGAATCCAAAGATAGCAGACGAGATACCTACTCTTATTCCAATTGCTCCCAATTGCATCTTTTTATACTTCAGCAAAAGAAATCCAAATAGAATCAAAAGTAAACCTTGCCCTAAATCACCAAACATCATTCCAAATAGTAAAGCATAGGTGATAGCAACAAATGGTGTTGGATCTATTTCTCCATATGATGGCAGTCCATACATTTCAACAAACATCGAAAATGGTTTGCTGAACCAACCGTTTTTAAGTTTTGTTGGTGGTTGAAAGCGACGATCACTATATGCATCATTGACTTCAATTTCAACATCTTCGATATTTTCAAATGCCTTTTTGAATTCTTCAACATCCTCTTCTTGAACAAACCCTGAGATGCTTAATTTGTCGCCTAAACCTACTACATATTTCTTAGCTTCATAGATTCGATTGAGGAATAACAATTCTCCTTTGATATGAGAAAGCTTTGGATTACATTCGACAATCATGCTTTTGATATCCGCTTGATATGATTCAATCATTTTCTGTGTGTTTTCTATTTCTGCATTGAGAGCTCCTACTGCATCTTTTGGAGTTCCATGGACAAAGTCTGGTATAAAAATACGTTCAAAGAACAGTGATGAGAATATGTTATCAACCTCACGCTTGTATTCGTCAGTTGTGAAATACATGCACCAGCTATTATTGTTGTCATGATTAAATGATTTAAAAACAAATGGTTTATTCTGAAAGAATCTGAGTTTCTCAACACTATCATTAGGTAATCTACCAAATCTTATGTTAATGTACTCACATGCAAATAAATCATCCAAAGCAATATCTAAATTCTCAATATTTTGAACTTGAATTAAAGCATCTTTGTATTTATAATTATGTTCTTCAAGTTTTTTGATTAGCTCAATTTCAGAAGATAACTTTTCTTTTAATTCATTAAGAAAATCATAGATTTCATTAAATGTATATTCTTCTTCACGTGTTTCAATATTAGGCAGTTTAATTTCATATTTAGTTTCGATTTCTTCAAGTTCAGCCAAAAGTGGCTGACAAGGATTGTCAGCAACAAAAGACGTCAGTCCACGAACTTTTTCAACAATTTCTCTAGCTTGGACAGGATGAAATCCCTTGAGATCGATAAAGTTGTATAGAACAGCATTTAGACTGCTTGCACTGGCTGTTAAATCAATAAATTTTACTTTTGCTATACTCATGATTTCCTCCTAGTAAATTAACATCTGCTTAATTTCGTTTTCATTAATCTGATATCTAATGCCTTCTATGATATTTGTCAAGTTTTCTACTTCAAAACTACTTAATGTTACAAAAGCTAAATATATCTTAGGAACATTCGTTGAAAAATACATAAATTTTTTAGCAAGATCATAACGAATATGACCTGCGTAGTATTCGACATAAACATAATCTTTATCACTTGTAAATCTTGAAAATTCTGATTGTGATAAATATTTTAAAATAGCATCCGGATTTTGAAGATTGATAATTTCATCAATCTTTTTTTCATTAATTCGAGTATTCTTTTTGATTAAGATACTTTTTATGGTTGCTGGATCAGCCTGATAAAATTTCTTTAATCGATATATCTTTATGATGTTTGATAGTTCAATTCGTGTTTGAAATATACTTTTTAAATCTTTTAATACAGACCCTTTATAGTGTTTTTCAACACGACGAAAAGCCTCATCATAATAATAATCTTCAAGTGCAAATTCAATATCCAAATAGCGTATATTTTCTTTGTTTCTTGTGTCAAATGGTTTTAGAATCATATAATAAGGTGTTTTTTGCAAAGATTCAATCAATTCAGAAAAATTCGTTGCTTTTAAAACCAAAGCTAGATCAATAGAGGTATGAATGTCAAAGAAATAAGGTACTTTCCCTTTGTTTTCATCAAATTTCTCTGATATCATCGCTCTTATTGCTGATAATATGACTTCATTTTCCTGTCTCACAATATCAAGCTCATAAAACTCTAAATCCTTTGTATTAACTTGTTTGATGAGTCTAATGATTTGGTTGAAAGCATTTTTTTGAATTAATCCCTCCAGATTGCCTCGATGTATAGAACTTTCTTGGACATCCTTTAGGATTTCTCGATAATTCTCATGCTTTTTAAGAAATCCTACAAAATCTGATAATGACCTAAATTTAGCCATCTTCTCATATTCTTCGGGTTTGATGAAGTTTCCATAGATTGATTTGGCTTTTGCACTGATTGCATTATTTGCCCAAGAACTCATATATTTGTCTCCTTCACCGATATCTTAACCTAATACATATCAATCTTTAATTTGATTATTATCAATAATCATATCAATAAAACGTAATTTTTAACAGTAAAATGATGAACGGATGTCCATCATATGGTTTATAGTGGCTATTTCACACACACCTTATAGATTTGTTCAATCCAAAGATCTTTGTTATCCTCATACTGTTTCTGGATACTCTTAAGTGTTTCTTTATATGTCAGTAATTCATTCTTTTTCTTCTCTTGAATCTCAGCTTCATATTTTTCTTGAGTCAATTTAAGTGTTTCTTCAATTTCAGCAAGAAATTTTTGATGCAACTTTTCCGATTCTTTTTTTATCGTTTCATCCAAATGCTCTTTTTCTTTAGCGAGCTTACTCACTTCTTCTCGAGCTTTCTTGTCTAAATTGATAGTATCTTTGATAATGTTATGATGCATAATCTCACCTACATTTCTATTGTTTAAAACCTTAATAAGCTCTAGCAAACCAAACAGTTTGTGTTGCTTTTTGATGAGTTACTGGGCATGTTTCAGTAATGAATGTTTGATCAAAAGGAATAACTCTTGCAGTAGCAGTTGTATCTTTTTTAATTTGTATCTCTGCATCTTCTCCTGAAATACTCATTGCCACATATCCACCTTTTTTGATGTATGCTTTGAATTCATCATAGGTTTTTGCTTGGTATGTATTTGCTTCTACATGTTTGACCGCACGATCATACATTGCATCATGCATATTTCTTAATATCACAGGTAAAGATTCTAAAACTTCATTCATATTCATGACATGCTTTGTTCTATCGTGACGAGTAACTAGTGTCACTTCATTTTTCTCTAAATCTCTTGGTCCAATTTCGATACGAATTGGAACACCTTTCATTTCATACTCAGAGAATTTCCAACCAGCAGATTTATTTGAGTCATCAACAGATACACGATATCCTGCTTTTTTTAGTGCATCAAATAATGTGGTTGTTGCTTGTTGAACGATTTCTTTTTGAGATTGAATAGGAATGATAACGACTTGAGTTGGTGCTACATAAGGTGGCAACACTAAACCTTCATCATCTCCATGAACCATGATGACTGCACCTAGTAATCTTGTTGATACACCCCATGAAGTTTGATAAGCAAATTGCTGTTGATTATTTTCATCTGTAAATTTAATATCAAATGCTTTAGCAAATTCTTGTCCAAAGTAATGTGTAGTTCCAGATTGTAGTGCTTGACCATCATGCATCAATGCTTCAATACTATAGGTTTCAACTGCACCAGCAAATTTTTCTTTTTCTGTTTTTTTACCAGTGACAAAAGGAATCGCAAGAAGTTCTTTTCCTACCATCTTATAGATTTCAAGGATATCTAATGTTTCTTTTCTAGCTTCATCTTCTGTTGCGTGAACTGTATGACCTTCTTGCCATAAAAATTCTTTTCCTCTTAAGAAAGGACGTGTTGTTTTTTCCCAACGGACAACACTGCACCATTGATTATATAGCTTTGGTAAATCACGATATGAATTAACTATCTTTTGATAGTGCGTGCAAAAAAGCGTTTCTGAAGTAGGTCTGATAATGAGTCTTTCAGCGAGCTCTTCAACACCGGTAGTTGTGATGATTGCTGTTTCAGGAGCAAATCCTTCAACATGATCTTTTTCTTTTTGAAATAGTGATTCAGGGATAACCAAAGGCATATAGACATTTTGATGTCCAGTTTCCTTTAATCTTTGATTCAAGTCCTGTTGAATACCTTCCCAAATTGCATATCCATATGGACGATAGATAATGAAGCCTTTAACTTCACTATAATCCATTAATTCTGCTTTTAGACATAAATCTGTATACCATTGAGCAAAGTCAGCATCTCTTGATGTGATTGCATCAACCATTTTTTTATTATTACTCATCTTATATCATCCTTGTTTATTTTTTCTTTGCTTTCTTAATAACTGACATGACTACTCCAACTACAATAAACATGAAAAACCATGGTATTGTAATACCTAGTCTTGTTGCGTAGAGGAAAAATCCGATAAAACCTATCATAACAAAAAATCCAGTAACAGCAACAACCGCATTGATATTGTTGTTTTTTTGAGCTGTTTGCTTTTTATCGAAAAATGCTTGATCGTCTTGTGGTACGGAAACCTTTTTATTTGTTTGATAACGATCTTTATTATTCTTGTCATACTTTTTATCTTGCTCTACAAATAAGTCATCATATTTCTGAAAAATATTTACTTCTTTTTTTTCATTGTTTTTCATTTAGTTTTTAATCAATATTGTTTTACCATCAACAAAATCGATTTTACGCTCCTTATATAGATGTCCTAAAGCACGTTTGAATGCTTTTTTGCTCATCTTAAATTCTTCAAAGATTTCTTCAGGTGTACTGTCAGCTGTGAGTTGCATGTCACCCTTACGAATCATATGAGATAATATGATGTTGGCATCGTCAAAGATAGCAATTTCTTTTTGTGGAGCAAGTGAACCGGTATATCCTTTTTCTGAATGATAAACGACCTTAACATTAACCTCTTGACCATATCTTAATGGTTCTTTATACATTGAATGGTGAACGAAAATCCAATGTCCATCATCTGTGATCAAATTGGCACCTTCTCGGCCGATTTTTTGCACGCGAGCAGATATCGTTTTCTTAAGCTCAAGTGGTTCAGTTGGTTCTAATTTAGATTCTTCTTTTGAAACGAGTTTAGCAACTAATTTACCTTTAACTTTAATGCTGACATATAAAACATCATCTTTTTGTGGCCATTCTTCCTTGTCAAATGGTAAATCATCTGCTGATAAGAGTAATTCCTTTGCGATCCCCATATCTAAAAAGACACCTAGAGATTCATGAACTGCGGAAACTTTTAAAAATCCCGGTCGTCCGACAGTAATGATTGGTTCTTTTAAGGTTGCTGCTAATCTTCCCTTTTGGTCAAAATAAAGAAAAGCTTGGACTACATCACCAGATTTGAGTTCTTGAAATAAACTTTCATTATTATGCAAAAAAACTTCACCCTCATCCGAGTCAAGCATGTACCCAATATCTGTCTTTCTGTTAACAACTAATTCGTTGATTTCTCCAACCTTTAAGGACATATTATCACCACTCTTTATTTTATCATAAAATAGGGTATTAAGATAGGAATAAGAAAAAAAGAGTGCCTAGGCACTCAGATGTCTAATTCCTTTAATACTTCTTCATATTGTTTAATCAGTAGTGTTTTAAAAAAACTTGTGAGTGGTTCTAAATCTTTATCTGATTTAAACGATTCAAGGCGTTCGATATATATTTCACGCATTTCTAATGGGATTGAGATTGGCAAATAATCACCTTGAATTAAAAAGTAATTTAATGCGAGTTTTGCTAATCGTCCATTTGCATCAACAAATGGATGAATTTTAGCAATACTTGCGTGAGCATATGTTGCTTTTTCTAAAACTGTTCCTTCAAAATTTTCTATATTGATAAAGAATTTACTCATGCGATCATAAACTTTGACGTAATCTGGTGGTTGATGTGAAGCTCCAAAAATATTAATGTTAACATTTCTGTAAACGCCACCTTGGAAAATACCTTCAACTAAAATCTCATGAATGTCCTTTAATTTCTCTTCATTAAATGGTTTGTTTTCTTTTGCTTCTTTTTTTACATATTCAAAAGCTTTTAAGTGATTCAGAATTTCTTTTTGTTCTCTTTCGCTATATTCTAATAAAGCTTTGGCATGGCTGAGACGCTTTACATCCTCATAAGGAATTCTATTGTGACCTTCCATACCTACAGCATCGTAAGTGTAGAGTAATGCGAACTTCTTTTCAGCTTCTTCAATTTGCTGCTGCTCACACTCTTTAACTACGTTACTTAGATGCTGACGCTCTACCTCTAATAGATCTTTCTCCATTTTACATCGCTCCCATCTTTTGATTAATTATAACATAAAAACGCTATCATAGACAAGAGGTAAGATAAAAACACGCAGATTGTGTGTTAGTCTTGAAGATATCTTTTTAAGAAAGCTTTTGTTCGCTCTTCTTTTGGGTGATTGAAGAGCTGATTTGGTGTTCCCATTTCAGCGATGACTCCTTGATCCATGAAAACAACACGATCAGAAACTTCTTTAGCAAATGCCATTTCATGAGTAACAATAACCATGGTCATTCCTTCGTTAGCAAGCTTCTTAATGACTGCAAGCACTTCTCCTACCATTTCAGGATCTAATGCTGAAGTTGGCTCATCAAATAGCATGATATTGGGACTCATAGATAACGCTCGAGCAATCGCAACCCTTTGTTTTTGACCGCCAGAAAGAAGGCCAACTTTTGCATAAATAAAATCTTGCATACCAACCTTATTTAAGTATAATTTAGCAATCTCTTCAGCTTCTTCTTTGGTTTTCCCTAATAATTTGATGGGTCCTAGTGTACAGTTTTGCAAAACATTCTTATTATTAAATAAATTAAATGATTGGAATACCATACCAATATGCATTCTTAGTTGTTCTAAATTGGTTTTAGGATCCATTAAATCAGAACCTAAATAGAAGATATGCCCATCATCTGGTTCATTAAGTAAGTTCAAGCATCTAAGCAATGTCGTTTTACCTGATCCAGAGGATCCAATAATTGTGATGACTTCTTGTTCTTTGACATCTAGATTGATACCATTTAAGACAAGCTGGTCATCAAAATGTTTGTGAATGTTTTTGATTTCTAAAATTGTTTTAGCCATTGACTTCCACCTTCCTAACTTCTTGACGACCTTTTTCTAACCGAGCAAAAATCTTTCCAGTAAAAAAAGTTAAAATCAAGTAAATGATTGCTGCAATAAAGAAGCCTTCAACAATGCGGTAATTTGAAGATGTTGCAGATTGTGTAGCTTTAAAAATATCGACAACGCCTATGACACTTAAAACAGCCGTATCTTTAAGGTTAACAATGAATTCATTACCAATGGCTGGCAATGAATTCTTAATTGCCTGTGGCAAAACAATTTGAAACATGGATTGTTTTCTTGAGAAACCTAAGCTTCTAGCGGCTTCCATTTGGCCTTTATCAATACCATTGATCCCACTTCTAATCACTTCTGCAATGTATGCTGTTGTATTTAAAGTGACAACAAAGAGTCCAGCAACAAGCGGTCTCCACCAAGAAATGCCCAAAGGGGCAATGCCATAATAGAAGATCATTGCTTGTACAA
>JAIPGC010000055.1 GCA_021736335.1 Acholeplasmataceae bacterium
GTGAATGCATTTTTTGATAAATAGCATATAATATCAATGGACGGAAGAGTATCGAAGTGGTCATAACGAGCTGCACTCGAAATGCAGTCATCCGCAAGGGTGCATGGGTTCGAATCCCATCTCTTCCGCCATTAACTAAATCGGATTTGAGATTAAGTTCTCAAGTCTTTTTTATTTATTAGGATTTATAAAACTAAACAATTATAAGAGATATATTCACAAAACTAAATATAACGATGTATAATATAAATAATAATTTTCCGAATTCAATATAAGTATGTATCAGAAAATAGGGGGATGATTTTATGTTGAAGAAGTATCGCATCTTATTGCTATTAGGTGGAATTTTATCTTGCTTGTTTTCACTGAATTTAATTTATGGATCTAGAATGTACTTTAGGAATATGTATTCTGATCATTTTGTTTATGACTTTAACATATATGTTCAAATCATTTCGGTAGCTTTATTTGGAGTATTGCTATTGCTGTTACTCATAAAAAAAACAAAACCATATTTTTATACTATTGTTGGGATCATCACAATTCTTATCAATGTGGTGGGTATGATTTTATATAGTATTATCACTGAAGAGTTTTATTTAAATATTTATTCTTTCAGGGGGATTATCTTACTTCTTATAGGTGTTTTCTTACAATCCAACAATTTGGTATTTGTTAAAAGACTAAGTTTATATTTCTTTTTGGAACTACTTGTTATACAAGTATCTTCTTTGTCAGAAGATTCCATATTCTACATGGTTAAGACATTTGAAGTGAATACTCTTGGTTCAATGATACTGTTCTTATTAGGGCTGATGATCCCTTTATCTATGAATATATTTTTAACAGATGGATTTGTTGGTTCATCTGAACCTACTAGAAAACCTATCAATATAAAAAAACTGATGAAAATTACCTCGTGGATTTCGATAGCTTATTTGGTAGTGTTAATTATAATGAATGTACCGTATTTGTTTCCTATTTTAGCTGATGCCGATAGAATGACAGTTTTATATTATCAGATTAGTGCTATACTAAGAATCTCATTATATTCACTACTCATCTTTAGTTTCATATGTGTAACTCGTGATTCGGTGAAGAAATGGTTGTTACCTGCCATTACAATCACAATTATTGTGACTGTTATCTTTCCTTTGACGATCAATATTCAATTCTATTTGGATAGATTGTATTGGTTTTATGGAGTTATATTGGATTTAATATTGTTGATTGTTATGACAATATTTGTTTATATTAGAAAATACAAGGTATCTTTTCTATTGAGTATATGGTTTTTACTGAATTTTTTATTAACTCCATTGCGATTAGGCAATCTCCAGACAATGATTGTATTTAGGAATATTGCCTTCAGAAACTTTGAGATTTTTGTTCAAATAATTTATTACTTTCTTCCTATTACATTGATCTTAGTATTATATAATCGCATGATAGATCAAAAGGTGAATGGTAAACAATTAAGTAGAAGTGACAAATAATAACACCTGTGTTAATATGGCATTACATATCATATGATATTGATATAATTTCTTAGTAAATATATATGAAGCTGTGGAGTGTGACTTGATGTTAAAAGGTAAGAGTATGATATATATTGCAATTTTATATGCCATTTTAGCTGCATTATTTTATGGGTTTTCAACACCACTTTCAAAAATATTAGTTTCACACATGTCACCCTATCTTTTATCATCCCTATTATATTTTGGTGCTGGGGTTGGTATGTTATTTGTTATTTTGATAAGTCATTTGCATAAAAAACAAAAGATCGTAAATGAGTTTACTCAAAAAGATTTAAAATATATTATTCTAATGATTATTCTTGATATTGTCGCTCCTATATTGTTAATGATAGGATTATCCACAACAAATGCATCAACTGCATCGCTACTCAATAATTTTGAGATTGTCTTTACTGGTATCATAGCAATGATTTTCTTCAGGGAAGTTGTTGGAAAAAGAATGTGGATAGCTATAGGTCTTATCGTATTGGCGGGTGCACTTCTCACTTTTGAGGACTTTACAGGATTTCATGTTTCCATTGGAGCGCTTTTTGTCCTAGGTGCCAGTTTAAGTTGGGGATTGGAAAATAATTGTACACGTATGCTTTCAAAACGAAATTCTTTGCATGTTGTTGTTATTAAAGGATTTGGTTCAGGGTTGGGATCTTTAATTATAGCTTTGGCACTTAATCAAACATCTACATTATGGTACTATGTTATATTTGCATTGTTGCTAGGATTTTTCTCTTATGGTTTGAGTTTATATTTCTACATTAGTGCACAAAGTCACCTTGGTGCAGCAAGAACCAGTGCATATTATGCTATTGCACCATTTGTGGGAGCTGGGTTCGCGTTTGTTGTTCTGAGAGATCCACTTTCTATTATTTTTGGAATTGCATTTGTTGTCATGATCTTTGGAACTTATCTAGCGATAAAAGAGAATAACATCAAAGAAATATAGTTGATTATGATATGTTCTATTTTAGATAGGCATTAGATTATGTAAATGATTTAAGGGGAGATTAAAAATGAGTCGAATTGTTTTTAAAACATTTGATTTGGTTCATATTGAAGAAGCAATCAGATTAGTGAGTCATTATTACCAAGAAGAAAAAAATGAAGTTTCTGAGCTTCCTTCTTTCTTTGATTATCAACAAAACCTGGCAAAACACCTAAAATCACTTGTAGTCAATCAACTTGGTATCGTTGCGATTGAAGATGATATTGTCATTGGATTCATATCCGGATTTTCTATTCCTTCATTCTTTGGTAAAGAGAAAGGTATTTTTATACCCGTTTATGGTCATGCTGCTATACAATCAAGAAGATGTGAAATCGAGCAACGTCTTTATGTTGAAGCAGCAAAAAAATGGGTGAATGATGGAATTTATACGCATTCTATAGCAATATTTGCTCACGATAAAGATTTAAATAATATGTGGTTTCATTTAGGATTTGGTAATCGCTGCATTGATGCAATCCGTCAGATTCAATCACATGATACAACAAACCCCTTATATCAATTTGAGGAAATAACAAGTCAAAATGTTCATTCAGTTGTTTCCATTCACGAAAAGCACCATCGATATTACCGAGAATCACCGATATTTATGCCGAATCAGAATGAAGATGCACTTCTAGATTTGTTAGATTGGTTAAAAGACAGCAGTCATCGAATGTTTTCTATCAAGACAAATGATCAAGTTGTGGGATATATTCGCTACCAAACGAATGGAGAATCATTGTTTTCAATCCATAATCATATGAGAAACATCACAGGACTTTATGTATTACCTGAATTTAGAAACTTTGCAATTGGCGAGGCTTTATTAAATTTTGTTGAAAATGTGCTTTATGAAGAAAAGATAAGTCTATTAGGCGTTGATTATGAATCAATCAACCCTAAAGCAAATCACTTTTGGAGTAAGCATTTTAAACCTTATACTTATAGTCTCGTGAGACGCATTGATGAAAGAATTAGAGATGTTGAGTAAAGTGATGAATCAATGTAAAATATGATTATCATTGAGTAATACAAGATAAAAACAAAAAAAGTATAATATTTGTAAAGAAAACACAAAGATCTTAATTCTTTTTTGGGGGGATACTGGCATGTTAGAAATGTATAGCTGGAATCATCTTATATTTGTATCAGGATTGCCAATCATTATTGCTTCTTTATATTTTGTGTTCAAAAACAAACCTGAAAAATTTAAGTACTATTTTTTATTCAGTTTAACCATACTTGCTTGGGTTATTCACTTTTCTAGATATTGGCTAGAACCAGATTTAAAATACTACAATCTATTTTTCACTGATCTTTGTGGATTTTCTACAATGATGTATCCATTTTTTTTCCTATCTAAAAATAAAATTCTTAAAGACTATATGTATTATTTAGGTGCTGTCTTTGCCTTTTTATCATTAATCTATCCCAATAATATTGATGGAAATCCAATGTTTGAATACAATTCAATCAGATACTTTTTTGCTCACACGACATTAGTTGCTGTTCCGGTGTTACTCATATTATGGAAAATGCATATCCCAAAAATAAAGCATTTAGGATGGATGTTTTTATTTTTAATTGTTGGGGCTATATACAATATGGCACTATCTGCATTTTTTGTTGAAGTTGGGTTAACACATACACTCATCAACTATATGGGGATTTGGGGAAATACCGATGATGCATTTAAGTATTTTCTCTTGTTTGCTCCGTGGTTAACATATCAAAAAACTGTTGGAGATGTTGTTATGACTGTCCCCATTCCGTTTTTTTATATGATTCCGGGTGCTCTTATTATCTATATGCCAACATGGGCTTTAATGTCATTACCTTTTATAAAGAGAAGAAATAAACTATCGTTGTAATCTCATATAAATTTGAAACAGTTAATTGCATCAAAAAAATAACCCGAATTTAATTCGGGTTTTTCTTTAGACTCTCTTATATGGTGTGTAGCTCTTTTCTGGCTCAACTTTTGGCTTAAAGACAACATATGATTTTGGTTTTAATGATATGTGAAGCAAACCTGCCATCAATCCTAAAGATTTGACTTGCCCTTTAAGAATGATAAAACCAGAATAGTTCATTAATTTTGAATCGGGAATCAGAACATCTTCAGTTATTGTTTTATTGGATGGATTGATGAGTGTAATTACCGTTTCAGCTACATCGTTAGTCTTTCTTTCATACCCTATTAATTGATGGCATAAAAGAGGGATATAATCACCAATTCTAAGTGCACGTTCTTGTTTATGTAAAGCGATGAGCGATTTTGTCCAAGTTAGATAAGGATTATCATCTCTTAATAAATCCCAGCGCATTGGTGCTCTATTTGCTGGATCTGCTCCACCTGTCATACCTAATTCTGTTCCATAATAAAGATTAGGTGATCCAGGCAAGGTGAATTGCATGATTTGAGCTAATTTTTGATCTTTTTCTCGTGGTAGAATATGACGTAATCTTGGAACATCATGATTATCTAAAACATTCCAGGATTTAAGAATGTTTTCTATGCCACCATCTTCAATCACTTTGGCAATCATTTGTGATACACGCTCTGGTTTAATCTCATTTCTTAGACATCTGATAATCAGTTCTCGAAATGTAAAATTCATTACGCCATCAATTGATTTAAACCAATCTTGTGGGTAATTCCATATTTCACCAACAACCATAGAACCAGGTTTTTCTTCATGAGCCGCCGCTGTGAGTTCAGCAAGAACTTCAAAGCCTAAATCAAAAGCAACATCTAATCGCCAACCATCAATACCAAGTTTCAGATATGTTTTAATGACAGAACCACTAGATCGATAGATATAATCACGAACCTCAGGATTTTCAAGACTGAGTTCAGGAAGACTCTTTACATCTGCCCACAAGCGAACACCATCCTCGTATTTCGGATTGAAATCAAACCAGTTATGTTTAGGGCTTTTTGGATCTTTTGCTTCCTGAAATAAAGGAGAAGAAACTCCAACGTGATTGAAAACACCATCTAACATGATTTTCATATGATGATCGTGAATTTTATCTGATAATTTCTTTAAATCTTCAAATGTTCCAAATTCTGGTGATATTTTTAGATAATCACTGGCATCATATTTATGATTGCTTAGAGAATAATGAATAGGATTCAAGTATAAAACATCGACACCTAGACTCTTGATATAGTCAAATTTATTATAGAGACTCTTTAGATCTCCACCCCAATATTCTAACTCATGCATATAGTATTTCACATCATTTTGAAATGGACCTCTTTTAGGAGAATCATTCCAAGACATGATTTTCTTGGGTGATAGATATAAATCAAGTTTTTTACTTAATTCTTCGGATGGTGAAAAACGATCGACAATAACTTGATAGACTATAGCTCCATTTCGCCAATCATTTTCCCTCTTTAAATAAACATCTTGGTGCTCCATTAGTATGCCTCCGTTATAATATAGTTAAATTTTTAATCATTTATGTCTTACAACTTCAAATCTTTGCATCGTATAAGGATAATCTTCTTTGATACCACCTTTTCTTAAGGCAATGCTAACTTGTTCTTCAGGGGTATCAATCCCTTCTAGATTAGGAAGCAACAAACCACTCTTTCCTCCAAATCTGACAATCACGCCATAACGTTTAACATCAAGTTCATCGATTGATTGAATCAGTTCTGGTTGTCCCAAAACATCAACACTATAGACCAAGTGTGGCAATTCACGCTCTGAAACAGAGTTGAATCTGTAATCCTGTGTCCCTGAACTGATGGCATTTTGAATGATTTCATCAGCAATACAATGTGTTGTGGGATGTATAGTCCCTATGCATCCTCTTAATCTTTCATCCATCTTAATTGATACAAATACACCGGCTTTCTCGTTAATCAGTTCATCAGGTAGATCATGTGGACGCTTTAACGGTTTGCCATATTTTACATAATATTCTAAAGATTGTCTTGCAAGACTGACAAAGGCATCTTCGTCTTTCTTGATTTTATTAAGCTTCTTTTTTTCAGTTGCTTCGTAGATTTGATCAAAGTGTCTACTTTCATCAAATCCTACAATATTAAATGATGCTACTGCATATCCCACACCAAAAGGTCCTTCATAGGAAAGAAGATTTGACTCAACCTTTTTACCATCGAGCGCACCTGACATCATGATAAATGATCTCAAACCACATTCTGCAGCTTTCTCACAGAAATCTTCATCAAAGGTTAGCAATTTCATAAAGTTTCCTTCGCTGATTGATTCCGTTATTTCTTGATCAAAGATTTGACCTTCCTTAGATAATCCGTAGGGACCATCTTTTTTTAGCTTATGTGACAAATCACCACTTGCAATCCAGATGACTTTTTTATCAGATTGATTAATGGCTTCCTCAATTGCTTTACCATAACGATAGTGCACAAGAGGAGAAAAACCAGATAAAGAAATGCGGACCAATTTGTAACTCTGGTAATACTGGTTTACAAAATATAGAGGAACCATTGTTCCATGATCAAGCGACTTATCTTTTTGTCCTGATGTTCCAGCCTCAATATGATATTTTTGAGCATTCGAAATCATTAAGATGACTAAATCAGTATCATAATCTACTTTCATTTTGACTGAAGGTGCACCAAACATCCTGAAATCACCTTCAGCAGACTTACCTGGTGAAATATGAAAATAATCAGAATACAATACCGAATGTGGTGTTGATAAAATAATCGTGTCAGGTTTAAGTTCAGCAATTTGCTTTGCTACAACTTGATAAGCATCAATCGTTTTTTGAATTTGTAATTGTTCACCCCTACCAATTTCGTTAACGATAAGAGGAGGATGAGGAACGATATAAGCACCAATTAAAGCCATAATATCAACTCCTTTTTTATTTAAATATTGCCAATATGAATAGTCTTCATACCTGCATCTTTTCCTATATCATAAGCCATGATCAGCGTATCTAAAGGTGTGATTGCAACATTTTCCATCTGCCAAGCTGGAAAGAAGCGAGAAATATGCCAAGGCACATTTTGTCCTAACCCAGAAACGAGTGTCTGAGCAATCTCTAGAATTTGTTCCCTTTGATCATTAATTCCGGGAATAATCAGTGTAGTGACTTCAAGATGAATGCCAGCTTCTTGTAATTGCTTCATATTTTTCATGACTTGTGTGGCTTTTCCACCACAATATTTTTCATACATTTCATCATCTGGTCCCTTGTAATCAATGTTTGCAGCATCTAAATAAGGGATAATGGCATTTAATGTTTCTTTTGACATAATACCATTTGAAACCCAAATATTCTTAAGTCCCTTGTCTCTAGCTATTTTCATTGTGTCTAATGCATATTCTAAAAATACTGTTGGCTCTGAATAGGTATATGCAATTGAAGGGCAAGCATTTCTTATAGCTCTATTGACATGTTCCTCAGGAGCTATGCTAATTCCGTTAACATACTTATCCGGTTTTGGGCCTTGTGATATGCTCCAGTTTTGGCACCAAGGACAAACCATGTTACATCCTACAGCAGCAAAAGAATATGTTTTTGTTCCCTGAAGAAAATGATAGATTGGTTTCTTTTCAATGGGATCAATTGCCATTGCGATTGCTTTCTCATAATTGAGAACATAAAGCGTCCCATCCACATTCTCTCTTACTCCGCAAATACCTCTTTCCCCATCATTGATGAGACAATGGAGACTACAAACACGACATACAACAGAATTATTTGAACGTTTACTATATAACATGGCTTCCATCATGATAACACCTCACTCAAAGAATTAAAAGATTTTTAAGTCTATATAAAGTCATTATCGTCTGATGCTTTTCACTTTCATTTTACCACTTTTTAAATTTTCTTAAATCAAGCATTATATTGTTTCATTTTATACAGCTGCAAACTACATGTAAATAAGGACTTTTTTAGATTCATGAATAGGATGATATGATATAATTTAAACAAATTAAAATATATGATGAGACGAAGAAGGGGATAGCCCAATGAAAGTTATTGAGAATTTTGATTCCCATAATTATGAGATGTGCACAGCTACTTTTCACAGAGAAGCAGTTCGCGCAATTATCAAAAAAGAAAATCAATTTGCTTTAATTAAAGGTAAGAGATTTGGAGAATACAAGTTTCCCGGTGGTGGAAAAGAAGAAGGAGAATCTAATATAGAGACTCTCATCAGAGAAACATTGGAAGAGACAGGATTAACGATTAACCCTTCTTCAATCAGTCCCTATGGCATGGCTATAGAAAAAAGAAGATCAGTACTTAATCCAAATGACTTATTTCAGATGGAATCATACTATTACTTATGTGAAGCCTATGATGATATCAAAGAACCAAAATTAGATGATTATGAATTGCTATATGGATACGAACTTACATTTGCAAGCATTGATGAGGCAATTGATGCCAATGAGAAAGCAGCAGAAAATCATCAACATGAAGCACCTTGGATAAATCGGGAACTTGCAGTATTTAAAGATATAAAGAAAGCATTTAATTTATGACACAAAGAAAAGTAAAACCGCTTAGCTAAGCGGTTTTATTGTTAATGATATAGTCTTTATAAATGGTAGTTTGGTCTGGAGTCAAAATAACTTTGACATAAGTTCCATCTTCCTCATATCTCGTTTCAAGAATGGTATTGTTTTCTTTTAAATGTGAATAAATTTGTCCTTGATTGAAAGGAATTTTAAGCAATTGAATTCTATTTGTCTTATATAAATGTCCATAAATTGAATCAACTAAAACATCAATATTTTCCTTTGTTCGATTAGATACATAAATATAATCTTCATCGATAGGGGGTTTGGATAAAGCGATCTCCTTTTTCGTTAAGACAAGAAGTCTTTCAATCTGATCTGCTCCAATGATTTGGAGAACTTCTTTGGTTGTGTCAATTTGATGATGATTGAAATAGGCACCATCGACAACATGGAGTAATAAATCCGCACCAACCACATCGCTTAATGTGGATTCAAATGATTTAATCAATTCATGTGGTAACTTGTTAACAAAACCAACAGTATCAATTAAGATGAAAGGTGGATAATTATCCTTTTGCAATCTTTTTGCTTTCGTATCCAATGTAGCAAACAACATGTCTTTTTCCAAAACGGGTTCTGATGTATTGTTTAAAAAACTTGATAAACTATTCATTAGTGATGATTTACCTGCATTCGTATAACCCACAAGAGCTACAACAGGAATTTGACTTTTTATTCTTTGTTTTCTTGAAATTTGTTTTTCAGCTTTGATCTTTGTTAATTCATGTTTGATGAATGATATTTCTGATAACAATTTTCTTCGGTCCATCTCAAGCTTTGTTTCACCAGGTCCTTTAGCGTTATAACTTCCACCACCCTGTCTTGATAATGAACTGCTCATCCCCACTAATCGAGGGAGCATATACATTTTTTGAGCTAATGCGACCTCTAAAACAGCTTCCTTGCTTTGAGCTCTTTCTGCAAAAATGGAAAGAATTAAGAAACTCCTATCAATGACTTGAATATCTAATTCTTTTTCAAGATTTTTGAGTTGAGCTGGAGATAATGTATCATCAAAAATAACGATATCAATATCTAAGACAGCAATCATTTGTTTGATTTCAGCAACTTTCCCACTTCCAATATAGAATTTTGGAGAAATTGCCTTTGCATTTTGAAGGATTTTATCTTTAGTCTTGATTTGTAGTGCTAGCGCTAAATGCTCCAGCTCATTTAATGAATTTTCTGTTTCTTCTGTAGACTCCTTATAACTGAGTCCAACTAGTAATGCCTGATCCATATATACCTCATATTTCTCTATCTTTGTGATAGGCAGTACTCTTTTCGTTAGATAAGTATTTATTTAA
>JAIPGC010000056.1 GCA_021736335.1 Acholeplasmataceae bacterium
GCTTCAAAATGACAAATAGCAATGCCTAAATCAAGAGCTTGCATCTCAAAGGACATGCCCAAAGCATAGCCAGGCGTTTTTTCTAAATAGAAATGTGCCTTATTACCTTTAACGATAACTCTCCATGGTTGCTTGTTTGATGCTGAAGGTCCTACTCTGACAAGTTCTAAATATGAAGCAACCTGATGGTCTCTAGCAAGTGGTGTTTTAGAATCATTTTCAAAAAACAGTTCTTCAAATGGATGTCTTCTATCACCTCTTGATACTGATCTGATGACTTTTTCTCTAACTGATTTGTTTTCTGCAGGATATCCTACTGGAGTAATCGCAGGGACAACTTCGCCCTCTTCTAATAAATAATCGAATGCATCTCTGTTGAATGTGCCTCCTAACCAAACAGTTCCTAGATCAAGCTTGGTTAACTTTAATATCACATCTTCTAAGACATATCCATAATCTATGATACCTTCAAATGTGTTTTTGACACATCCAGCAACAAACGCTGGAGGATTCTTAATAAAACCATATGTTCCTATTTGGACTTGAACATCATCATCTGTATAAGGACTATCATAGAAAAATAGTTTGACAGGATTTCCAAATGGACCTTTTTTCCCATTTTCTATTTCTATAATATCTTTAACAGCTTGTTCATCTTTTTTTATGAGCTTCTTTTTTTGAAAGGTACGAACGCTTATTCTCTTCTCAATTGCTTTAATCATAGTAAACCCTCTATTTCGCTAATTTATATGCAGCAAATTCAATGATCACGCCATATACAATACCTGCGATAAACCCCGTTAGATCATAAAATCCGGTTGAGCTATAAAAGGCAAACGATACGAAAGCTCCAAGAATCGCTCCTCTGATTAATGCTTTAGGTAGTGTAAAACATTTGCTTGCTAAACCAATCACTAATCCAATTAAGACACGATTAAACCAAAATGCAAATAAATAAGTTGTTTCTAATTGATTGCTATATCTCAGCTGTGCACCAACAATACATAAGACACCTAAAAGTGCTCCTGCTAAAAGACCAATGAATATTCTTCTTTGATTCATATCATATTCCTTTCTTAGATATTTGTTTTTTTATAGAGTTGATACATGAACTCTCCAGCATGTACAAACATGGTGGGGAGTTTGGGATCATCAAAAATGAATTGAAACAATTGATTGCCTTCATAGATTTGAACATTGATGCCTATATCAGATGGCAAGGTAGGTGCATTCTTGACCTCAAAGATGAGTTTTTCTTGTTTAGCATCAATAATGCCTTCAAAAATGTAATGGGTTCTATTAAGTGTGAGTTTTCCATAACCAACTTCTACAACTCGGTTATTTCTAAAACTCTCAAGCTTCACCTCACTTGATAACTGAAAATCAGGTTCTTTTAATATTTTTGTTTGCATGGCTTTTTCTTGACTCTTATAGAGCTCATCGATGCCATACCCACCAATTCGACCAAATAAATCATATTTCAATTCAAGATTGCAGTTAGGGCAAGCTAAATGATATGTTTTAGCTACTAAACCTTCATATGAGCATGAAGGACATTGGTAAATCACATTTTCAAGATTCTTGATATTTCTTACTTTGTATTCATAAAGTTTTTCTTTATTATACTGTGCTGCATTGTGATAAATCTGTTCGACAACAATATCGTAAATTTGCTGATCATTTAAGGTGCGTAGCATTTCTTTACTAATAATCAATGCCTTTACAGTTTCTATTTTACCTCTAAAAGTGTTCTTTGACCATGGTGGATTCACAAAATAGGCATTGTGATGGATCACTTTGTAGACATCAACATCCGCTTTTCTAAGAAATTTAGCAATCGAAAATGATGGTGTGAGTGAGGTTCCATAAGGTGATATCTGACCTTCAGGAAATACAGATATGATTCCATTTTTTCTAAGTATCTTAAATGCTTTGAGGGTTGCTGCTGGATCTGGTTGAAATAATGATTTAGGAATAGCTCTAGCCAGTCTTAAGAAGAAACCTAAGAATGGGTCATAAAACATCTTGTTTGCTGCTAAATAACTAACTCTATGGGGATACATCGCAGATGTGGTATACATAAAATCAAACCATGAAGTATGATTTGATAAGATGATTGCAGGTCCTTTGATCTTTACTTTTTGTGTAATCTTTTGTCCTTTAAAAAGCGTAATGATTTTAACAAGCAGCCCTAAAGTGACATAGACGAATAGATTGGGTCTTTTCATTTATAATGAATGAATCAGATCTTCCTGATTCGTAAGTCCATCACGAATCGCATCACTGATTTCCTTTTGTTTTTTAGCATCAATCTTATATTTTAATGAAATATAGATGCCGATACTCATAAAGATGAGTGGCGCTAATGACATAATGATTCTGATCATGAGCATTGCTGAATCAGGTTGACTAACAATTGCTGGTCCTCCTGGCTGTCTTTCTGTAAATCCAGCAAGTCCAATTAAGAACATAACAAGAGCTAAGCCAACAGCTTGAGCTATTTTATTAATGAAATTCGTAAAGCCACTCATTTGACCATCTAAACGGTCTTTAAATTTAATTTGGCCAGCATCAACAACATCTCCATACATCGTATGGGGAACGAGACCAGGACCACTGATACCAAATCCCATGAGTGCAGCTAAAGCATAAATAGCAATAGGTGTCACATCTTGTGGAATGAGCAAGATAAAGAGTGCTGTGACAATCCATAACAATGCACCTGCTCTATAAGCATAAGTTTTACCTTTTTTAGCAATAATTTTCAAATATACTGGAAGTGCTACAATTTGCATTGAAAACATGAGTGCAGCTGATATCAAACCAACCATTGTTGATTCGCCATTAAAGGTTTGTGTCTTGGTTACATAAAAATCCACATAAAAGAAAAATAAACCGCTCATGATTGCCATGGACATTTGAAGCACTAAAAACATACCAAGATATTGTCTAAAAGGTCGTAGTGATAATGGTTTAACTAATTCTTTAACGCTAAGCTTTGTTTCAACAACAGGTGTTTGAATTTCTTCTCTTGCAAACAAACCTGTAAATAAAACGCTTAAAGCAAATAACGTACCAAAAGATAAACTCATCACTTGGAAACCTATGGCTGCATCTCCAAATAATCCTACAACGATACTAGGAACTGCCACACATAGTATCGATGAGAAGATAGAAAATCCTAAACGATATGAGTTATATGATGCTCGTTTTTGATAATCTCCTGTAATCTCACTTGACAGTGAGTAATAAGGAATCATGACGCTTGTTTGAACTGTAGTAAATACGAGATAAGATAACAAGACAGCAATGATTCTTAATCCAACTGCTGAAAAAGCATAAGGGAAGAATAAAAAATACATTGAAATCAAAATAAAAGGTGATGCGAAAACGAGATAGATGCGGCGTTTGCCTAATTTGGATTTTGTTCTATCAGAGATATGCCCCATCAAAGGATCAGTAAATGCATCCCAAAATCTAGCAATCAGCATGATGACTCCAATCCAATATGGGCTAATACCTACTGTAAGTGCTAAAAACCCAGGATATAAGAAATTAATGATGTTAAATGATCCTCCACCAAAAATATCAGCTGATGCAAAAGCTAACTTCTTGCTTAATTCTCTTTTTGCCATTATGTTTCTCCTTGTTATGTTTTATATATATATAAATCCATTATAAGTTAAAACCCTGTTTTTATGTTTTTTTTATGACAAAAAAAGGCACAGCCGGCAGCTGTGCCCTATGAATTTGTACCTCTAGATGTTTAAATCTCTTCTTCTATAGAAAATAAACAGCCCACTCAAACCAACAATAAAAATTGATATGGAGATGATAATATATTCTAAATGGAATATCCCATTTAACATATCACCAGCTGCAAAATATTTAAATGGTGTAAAAAATCTCAAGAAATCAATCTTATCAGTAAATCCAATCAAGACAAATAAGAAATATGTGCCTATAACGATACCTAGAGTTGCTGCTCCTGATTTCTTATATTGCTTCATCGTTGATGCCAAAAGCATACCGATAGCCATAAAGACCATTTGTGTTCCAATTAATCCTATTGAAAGATTAATCAAAAATTCGGTAAATGCTTGAGTTGGTGAAAATCTCAGATAAGTTAGGTAAGTTGCTATAACAACAAATAAATTAACCAAAATATTATAAAAAACTCCTACAACAATTTTACTGATTATAACTTTGGTTCTTGAGACAGGTAATGTGAACAGATATTCTGCTGTCTTATCTCTTTCTTCTTTAGAGATGAGTGTCCCACCCAAAAGAGCACCATATATAGCAAGTGGTATGTATAGGTATACCGATTCTAAGCTAACGAATCCTTCAGGTGTGCTTAGATCTGTGATTTCAACACCAAGTGCTTTAAAGAATGCAGCAAAGCTAGCCATAGATTCTAGCAAACTATCATTTCCAACAAAAGCTGCAAATTCTAGACTTGCCACAACCAGTACTGCAATAAGTGATACTGTCCAAATGAGCCATGATCTAAAGTTAGCGACGATTTCTCTTCTGATAACATTGGTAGTTTTTAAAGTAAATCTCCAGGCTCTGACTACATACCCCCATACTTTTACAACTGAGGATTTGATTATGGATAGAATTTTCTTTATCTTTTTCATTTTGTCCTCCTATAGCGAATGAATATTTCTTTTTTGATACAGGTAATAGCTTAAACCAAAAGATACGATAATGATACCTACACATATAAGTGTTTTAACAACATCGTAAGTTCCAGTTTCTAATATGTCTGAAGCATCAAAATAAGCATATGGTGTCAAATATGCTAGAAAACCAGTACCTAATGTTGATTTCAATCCAAAGATGACATAAAGACCAAAACCTAGTGCCATTGAATAACTGATTACACTGGCTATCTTCTTCACACTAACAGATATGAGCATACCCACACCAACAAAGAACAATTGGAAAAGTATAGTTGTCGACAATAAGACATAAACGTTTTCTAAAGCAAAAGGTTCATCACCCTTAAATAAGTAAAGGGCTAAGATGGTTGATAATGCAAATATTAGATTGATTGCTGTCAAAGCAGTCAATGAAGCTAAAAATTTAGAGATTAGAATTTTCTTACGACTGATAGGTTTGCTTAATAAGAAATCAGCAGTCATTTCTCTTTCTTCAACAGATAACATATTGAATCCGTAATTTGCAGCTTGAATAGCAATTGGGATTTGCATCATACCAAATGTAATTGAAAGATATCCAAGCAGTGAGCTCATTGGTAAATCGGGATTCATACCGAAGAATGCCAATAGTTCTTTAGGATAATTTTCCATTAATGCTTCAAATTCAACGGTGTTTGCTGATATTGAAGGAAAGAAAGCTAAAAATGAAATCAATGAAACCGAAATTGCTGCTCCCCAAATTAAGATAGATGACCTAAGATTCTTAAGTTCAAATTTATAAATATTCATATCATCACCTACTCATAGTAATGCATGAAGATTTCTTCTAATGTTGGTTCTTCAACAATAATATCTGTTAGTTTCAATTGAGCAATTATCTTAACTATCTGATTGACATCACCTTTAAAGAAAAATGACACTTTATCTTCTCTTTCTTTAAGTTCAGATACACCTTCAATTTGAAATTTGCCATGGTCTAAATCTTTTCCTCTAATGGTAAATTTCTTATAGTTATCATGCTTCAATGCTTTAACATCTTGAATGCTCACGATGTTCCCATCTTTAATGATCGCGACACGATTACATAATTGTTGAACCTCACTTAAAATATGAGAACTGAAAAGAACGGTTGCTCCTTTTTTGTTTTCTTCAACAATCAAATTAAAGAATTTTTGTTGCATCAAAGGATCGAGTCCACTCGTAGGTTCATCTAAAACGATGAGCTTAGGTGAATGTAATAATCCTTGAACAATACCAACCTTTTTCTTATTACCATAAGATAGGTCTTGAATTCTCCGGTTTAAATCAAGTTCCATAATTTCTGATAATTCATGAATTCTATCTGTGCAGTCATGATCATAAAAGCTTGCTGAATATTTAAGTAAATCAATGACCTTCATTCTATCATAATAGAAAATTTCAGATGGAAGATAACCTATATCTTTTCTAACTTCACTGCCATGTTTTATAGCATCCTTGCCAAAGATAGTAACAGACCCGCTTGTTGGATAGATTAAAGAAAGCATGGTTCTGATGGTTGTACTCTTACCAGCGCCATTTGGCCCAATAAAGCCAAATATCTCTCCTTCTTTAACTTGAAAATTAATGTTTTCACAACCTCTGACATTTCCGTAATACTTGGTTAAATCATTAAATTCAATTGCGTTCATAATGTTCTCCCTTTTATAGTTTTTAAGACTTGAGTTTATATGATATGTGCTTGGCACACATGTGTCCAGAAGATAATGCGATGGTGATATTGAATCCCCCAATAGGACCATGAAGATCAACGGTTTCTCCAATAAAATATAAACCCGGTTTATGTTTAACTTCCATTGATTTTGGATCTAGTTCTTTAGTTGAAATACCACCAGCATTGACAAATGCTAAATCTCTTGATTGAACTTTGTCAATAGAGACAGTGAAGTTGGTTAGGTTTTCGATGATATGATTGATATCTTTTTTCGCTATCTCGTTCATGTTTCTATTTTCAATACCAGCTAAGTCAATCATTTTTTGAGCTAGTTTTTTTGTTGTTATGGTTTCTAGAAATTTCACAATGAATAGTTTATTGTTCTTTGCTTGATCTAGTAATTGAATCAATTCTTCTCTAGATTGCTCAATTAAAGAAAATGAGATGGATACTTTATCTTTGAGTAATGCTTGATATATGTCTTCTGATGCATGAAGGATAACAGGCCCAGATAATCCAAAATGTGTGAAGAGCAATCCCCCAGTATATGACATATTGGTGCCATTGATTTTCACTTTAGTTTGATTGATTGACACACCTTGTAGATCTTTATATTTTTCAACAATCTCATTGGAATAGATATAGGTCTCAGCTGGTGTGAATGGTATGGTTTCAACATTCAGATAACGTGCAAATTCAAGTCCGTCTCCACTGCTTCCAGTTGTAGGATAACTATTAGATCCGGTAGCTATTACCACATGTTTACTTTGAAAGATTTCATGTGCTGTATGAATGGAAAACACATGATTATCTTGATCAATTCTTTTGACTCCATGATTCAACTTGACTCTATTCATATCTAAATCTTTGACTAAAGCTTCTAAAACACTTGAACTCTTTTGCGTCTCTGGAAAATACTTTAAGTTATCTTCTAAGACCAAATTCAACCCGTGACCCTTAAAAAAATCAATGATTTCAATAGGACCAAAATCCTTAAGTGCGTGATACAAAAATTTCTTGTGCTTAAGATTAAGGGATGCTATAAATTGATCGATTGAAAGATTGTTGGTGACATTGCATCTTTTGCCACCAGATATGAGTAATTTTTTAGCTAATTTTTCATTTTTTTCCAACAATAAATAATTGATGTTTTCCTGCTCAAACACATTACATGCCATAAGTCCAGATGGACCACCACCGATTATAATTACATCATAGATCATTTGAGATCTCCAATCTACACAAAAAATCATGCACTATTATTATACATCGTATAGGCGATTAATGGTATTTTTATTAAGAAATTTGTAGACTAAAATAGCCTTGAATACTCATGTTTTATTAAAGAAAAAAGGTTATCTTATCGTAATAGTACGACTTGATAACCTATATACTTCTCAATCAATCTTTTAATCTAATAGTGTGTTTAAGTGCTGCGCTTTTTGGACTAATTCAAGAAATTCTTGTCGATATCCAAATTCATCATCTCCCAATGCTTCGCTTGCTCTTTCTAAAACATTAGCATAGTTTGCATCTGCCTTGTATTCAGAGTTTCTAAGAATTAATCCAAATTCAACTACACTGCTAGCAAATCTAAATGTTTCACTTGGAGTGACTGTGAAGTCTGAGACATATGCAAATCTTTGAATGAGCACTGATGTTTCATCCTCTGGGGATTTAAATCTAATTGAAATAGACATTAGTTCATCGATATAATCATTCCCGCTATATCTCAAATCCTCAGGAATCTCATAAGTACTACTTTCAATGACTTCTTCTGATCCTGCCGGTATCAGCTCATAAAATGCAATCACTTCATGTCCTGATCCTAAATCTCCTGCATCTTTTGTGTCATCAATAAAATCTTCATAATCCAAAACACGATTTTCATAACCTAATAAACGATATCCTTTGACATTGAGTGGGTTAAACTCGATTTGAAGTTTGACATCCTTTGCTACTGTAATCATTGTTCCACTCAAATCATGAACGAATACTTTTTCTGCTTCTAAGATAGAATCAACATAATAATATACGCCATTGCCATGATCAGCTAAAGCTTCCATGATATCATCTCTGATATTACCCGTACCAACTCCAATGACACTGAGAAAGACACCTGTTTCTTTCTTTTCTGAAATGAATGACTTGAGTTGATCAACGCTAGATGTTCCAATATTGAAATCTCCATCGGTTGCTAAGATAATTCGATTGTTGCCCCCATCAATAAAATTATCTTCAGCAACTTGATACGCAAGTTCAATCCCAGCACCACCAGCAGTTGATCCTCCTGCTCGTAGTCTGTTAATCGCATTCTCTATTTCTGTAGGATCTGTACTATCTCCACCATTTAATACAATCGTTGCAGTACCAGCATATGTCACTATGGATATTCTATCTATAGGTCTAAGCTGTTCTACTAAAAGTAACATCGAACTTTTAACAAGACCTAATTTATCACTTGAATCCATGCTTCCTGAAACATCGAGTAAGAAAACTAGGTTATTTCCTGGTGTTTCTTCAAAATCAATCTCTTCTGCTTTTAATCCAATCATTAAAAGCTGATGATCTGCATTCCATGGAGCAACACTCAGTTCTGTTGTGACTGATATGGTGCTACCATCAGTTGGAGTGTTAAACCCATAATTGAAGTAATTGATGAGTTCTTCAATACGAACTGCATTAGTTTGAGGTAAATAATTGTCATTTAACATTCTTCTAACATTTGAATATGATGCTGTATCAACATCTGTAGAAAATGTGGATACCGGCATATCTGCTGTACTTATAAAATCATTCTCATTGATTTGCGCATATGTTTCTCCAAGAAGATCTTCTTCATTTCCATAGATAACTTCTTCATAATATGCTCCATCATACATTGATGAACACCCACTTAATAAAACCAAGCCCATAATAACCATTCCAAACAAACACTTTTTCATATAGACATCCCTTTCTATTTTTTATTTTCACCTATAGTATATCTGGGACTTGTGTCAAAGGATTGACATAAATATGACATAGTTGTGACATTTTCAAACTAAATTCTAAGCTAATAATCCTTTGATTTGTGGTATTCTAAAATAAAGAATCACACTGGGGAAGATAAATATGAAAATACTCATCGTTGAAGACGAAAAACACTTAAATGATTTATTGCATGACTATGTACTTGATCAATATAAGACTGCATCAATTGATCAAGTCTATGATGGACTGACTGCTTTATCAAGAATTCATGAAAATACATATGATCTCATTTTACTTGATGTCATGTTGCCACATATGGGTGGTTTTGAGGTATGTAGAAAAGTAAGAGAGTCTTCAAATGTTCCAATTATCATGCTTTCTGCACTTAATGATGAAGAAAATCAGCTCAAAGGCTATAATTTAGGCATTGATGACTATGTGACCAAACCTTATAGCCCAAAAATAGTCATCAAAAAAATAGAAGCCGTATTGGCCAGATATGAAAACACAACCCCTGAGGAAATCTTTCAATATGGTATTATTGAATATAATTTAGAAAAATATAAAATCCTTGTTGATCATAAAGAAATAGAACTCAACAAGAAAGAATGGGAATTATTCTCACTGTTTGTGACAAACATCGGTAGAATGTATACCCGTGAGGATTTACTCAATCTTGTTTGGGGTTATGATTATTTTGGTTATGAGCGTACAGTAGACACACATATCAAGCGTCTTAGACAAAAATTAGGTAGTGCTGCACCTTATGTTAAAACCGTCTTTAAATCGGGCTATAAATTCGAAAAATAAACGATAGAAAAATTAATGGGAGGATCTAATGAAAATCAGTATATTCATAAAAACATTTCTTATACTGCTTTTTTCATTTACTTTGGTCTTTCTTTTAAGCATGTATCTATCTTATAAGCGTTTCTCTCCTATGTATATTGAAGAAA
>JAIPGC010000057.1 GCA_021736335.1 Acholeplasmataceae bacterium
CTCAGGTAAGCAATCTTTATTCTTATGATAGACGTTTAAGACATAGGACATATGATTAAGTCCAGCAAAATATGGAACTAATTCTTTGGCTTTGACATTCAATACTTCTGCAAAATGATTTGTCATATTGATTGGCACGTTGCATACTCCAATATATCGATCAAAATCAGCATATCTAAATACAGCCTCACTGACAATACCTGCAGGATTCGTAAAATTGATTAACCATGCATTTTCACAAAGTTCTTTGATATCATTAATAATGTCATAAATAACAGGAACTGTTCTTAATGCTTTGAATACACCACCAGCACCATTGGTTTCTTGACCAAGCATACCGTATTTTGGTGGAATTGTTTCATCAAGGATACGAGCATCAAGTTGACCAACACGAAGTTGAGTAGTAACAAAATCAGCGTCGACTAATGCTTCTCTTCTATTTAAAGTTAAATGCACTTCAATCGGCAACCCTGATTTTTCAACCATTCTTTTGGCTAATGCACCAACGATATTTAATTTTTCTTCTCCTTCAAGGATATCCACCAACCATATTTCACGAATAGGTAGTTCATCATAACGTTTGATGAAGCCTTCTATGAGTTCAGGTGTGTAAGAGGATCCTCCACCGATTGTAACAATCTTGATTCCATTTTTCATTTTTATTTCCAACTTTCGTTCAGATTTTTTTCTATCTGCTCATCTTGGATAATGTTTAGCTCATCTAGTGCTGATAAATAAGCACCGACAACAGGCTTATACTTCGGTTTGATAATATATGCCTTAGGACAAGTGAGTTGAAGATTTTTTTTAAATGCATCAATTAAGAGGGGACTTATACCATCAAACACTCTTCCACCTATGACAACAGGAACCTCTAAATTTTCAATTTGTACTTGCTTGATGACTCCTGCGGTTTGTTCACCTATATATTTTCCTATTTTAATTAAGATTTCCTGACTAACCTCATCACCCTTCACGGCACAATCAAATACTAAAGCTGTGATCTTACCAAAATCCTGTTTAGTGATTTTCGTTACTGGGTAGAATAGGTCAACAACATCATTCATATTTGAACATCCTAATAAGAAAGGAATTTCAACTTCTAAAATTGTCTTTTTATATGTCAGTTCCTCTGAACGAAAAGCAAAATGAAGTGCTTCTCTTGCAATATCTAGACCTCCACCATAAATACCTAAGGTGAAACCTAATGATCTTAAGATAGCTTTTTTACCATTTAAACCAATAGCAGCTGAATTTGTACCTGTACCACTGATAGCAACTGCTCCAAAAGGTGATTTAAGTCCGCTTCTCATGATAATCCACGCATCATTTACTATTTTGAATGGAATATTGCCAAATATCTTGGAACCAGCTTGATTGAGTTTGATAAAATCTGACTCAATGTCAGCCCCAGATAAACCTAAAAATATAAAGTCTATATCGGTTTTATTGAGTCCTTTTGATTTGAGTGCATCCAAAAATAGTTCTTCAATGACTTGTTTAAATTGATGCCCATCTGATGAAGAATGATTACATCCAAGGCCCGTATTTTGATATAGCAAATGACCTTGATCATCAAATAAAGCAATATGCGTTTTTGTTCCTCCGCCATCAAAGGCGATGATATGCTTCATGTTTTCTCCTTGTTTATACTTTAAAATAGTAATTGATTTGACCTAAAATAGCATTTTTATGAGCTCCGGTTGCACCAATTACATTAGAAGGATTCATATTCAATGTCTCATTTCCAAGAATTAAGAAAGCAAGAGCTTCTTTTGCCTGACTATCAAATCCATAGTCTTCTAACTGAGAAATCTTAATATGGTTAAGTTTCTTTTGAATTAGCTCGATCAAATATATGTTTTTAGATCCACCGCCACAAAAAATTATTTCATCAATATGTGTTTTAGGCAATACATAATCTTGATAAGCTTTCACAATTGAGTTGGCAGTAAAATGAGTGAAAGTTGAAACAATATCTTCTTTTAAATTACTTTCATATGTTTTGATTAATTGTGATGTCATCTGATCTCCAAATAACTCTCTCCCGGTTGATTTTGGAGGATTAGCTTTTAAATAATCCATTTGCATCAATTCATCTAACATTTTTTTAATTGGGGTTCCTTTTCTTGCTATGGAACCATTGAGATCATACTCAAAACCAAATAAACTTTTACATACATAATTAATCATCATAACACCAGGACCTGTATCAAATGCCGAAACATCTTTTAACAAACAATCCTTAGGAAGTATCGTCATATTGGAAATGCCACCAATATTATGAATAGAACGATTGAATTTGCTGCTTCTAAATAAAATGTAATCTGCATAAGGTACAAGTGGTGCACCTTGACCACCAGCTGCTATGTCAGCGGCTCTAAAATTAGAAACAACTGTTGCTTGAGTTCTTTCGGCAATGACTGAACCTTCACCTAATTGTAATGATGATCTAATCAATTCACCTTTGGTATGTGCTATGTGATAAATTGTTTGTCCATGAGAAGCTATAAAATCAAGATCATCTAATAGAATTCCATGAATTTCACAAGCTCGAATAACTGCATCAGCAAAAGCTTCACCAAGTTCAAAATTTAAACTACAAAGAAGTTCGCTAGAACTTTCATTTGAGCTAATTGCTTTTTTGATATGCTTTAAAATATTCCCTTCAAAAGGAAATGTTTCAAAAGCTATGGGTTCAATTTGTGTTTGTGTAAAAGATCCTTGAATTTTGGCTATTGCAACATCGATGCCATCCAATGAGGTTCCACTCATAATTCCGATTGCAAGTTTTTCCATTTCATCACACCTATCACTACTTTTATTATAAATCATCTGTATGCAGAAAATCTCGAAACACCCATGTTTAGAATGTTTTTTTCAAATTCAAAAAAAAAGAGCTTCTAATAGAAAATGTAAAAAAATGCATACCGCGTATGCATTTTTCTTATCTCTTAAATTTTTTAAATGTTTTAAACGTCATTTCTAAAGTTCTTACTGATCGGTCTATATCTGTATATGCACATTTTGCAAACAATGCATCCACTAAACACATTTGAGAAATTCTTGAAGTCATAGCTGCACTTCTGAATTCTCCTTCAAGTGAAGAAGTATAAAGAATGACATCTGATAATTCAGCAAGCATTGAAGCTCCCAATTTAACAATACTGATTATTTTTGCCTTATTTTCTCTTGCCAGCAAAGCTGCACTGATAATCTCTTTTGTTTTACCGGAATTAGAGATAAAGATGATTACATCCTTTTGATTGATGAAAGTCGCATCAACAAGCTGTTCATGAGATTCACCCTGAGCAATACAAAATTTATTGATTCTTCTGAGTTTCATCTCTAAGTCTTTGCAGACTAGATAAGATGACCCTTTACCAAAAATCAGTATTTTGCGTGCGTTCATGATGAGTTCAGCTGCTTTAGTAACTGTGTCATCATCATAAAGTTTTAAGGTATCTTCAAGAACTCTGATGTTATTTTCAATTGCAGATCTACCACATTGTGAATCTTTAGCCAAAATGACGTCTTCATATTCCTTATTTTCAGGAATCTCAACCTTCGCATTTGCTAAAATGAAATCTATTTTAAAATCTTTAAAGCCTTTATACCCTAATTTCTTACACATTCTCACAACTGATGCTGGTGATGTATAAGCTGCTTCGGCAATTTTTTCAACACTAAAATCTTTAAGCATCGCTTTATTCTCAATTAAGTAATCAAGAACAACTCTTTCTGCCATACTTAAATCTTCTTTATATTTCAACATATTTAACATGACGCTAATTTCAATCACCTCTTATGTATGAATCTATTTTATTGTAAGTGTTTTCATACATATTATAACACCAATTTTGATTTTTCAAACAAGGTTATATTCCTAATATAAAGCTTCTAAATATCAGTCTATATAACCTTACCTGGATTTAAGATGTTTTTAGGATCAAAGGTTGCTTTGATACCTTGCATGATTTTAATCTGTTTTTCACCTAGCATTTGCTTCATGTATTCTTTTTTTGCATAACCAATGCCATGCTCTCCAGATACCAATCCACCAAAACTATGTGCCTTCTCATACATAAGATTGAACCCATGTGACACTTTTTCTTTCCATTCTTCATTAGTTAAATCATCTTTGCAAAAATAAATGTGTAAATTGCCATCACCTACATGACCAAAATAAGGGATTCTAATACCTAAATCTTCACTGATCTTTCTTGTATAAGCTAGAAATTGTGCAATGTGTGATCTTGGTAAAACAACATCGCATTCATCAATTTCTGATGAGGATGACTTAATGGCTTCAAGAAATCCACCTCTAACTGTCCATACACTGCTTCTTCTTTCTTCGGTATCAACTAAATAGACATCGATTGCATGATATGAATCTATGAAAAGTTTGCTGGCAATCTCTACATCTTCTTGAATTGATTGCTCATTATTTCCATCATAGGTAACAAGTAGATAAGCATTAAAATCGTTGTGAGGAATTTTTTTACCTAAAAATTCTTCACTATAATCAAGCGATTGCTTTTCAAAGAACTCAACTGCTGTAGGAATGACATGATCAATCATTAATCTAGGGGCTGCATCTATAGCATCTTCTCTATTTTTGAAAGGAACTAAAAGGCTAATTGCCATTTTAGGTTTTGGTATAAGCTTTAAAGTTGCTTCAACAATAATTCCTAGGGTTCCTTCGCTTCCAATAATTAAATCTTTTAATCCATATCCAGTAGAGTTCTTAACGACTTTCCCACCAAATTTAACGATTTCACCATCTGGTAAAACAACTTCTAATCCTCTGACCCAATCTCTTGTCACACCATATTTGACTGCTCTCATACCTCCAGCATTTGTTGAGATATTACCACCTATGGTAGCAGTTTTTTCACCTGGATCTGGTGCATAAAACAAGTTTTCTTTTTCGACATGCTCATAAATATCTAACAAGAGAACACCTGGTTCAACACGCAAAACCATATTTGTTTTATCAAGTTCGATAATCTTATTCATTTGAGATGTGTCCATAAGAATACCACCAAAAAGAGGAACACAAGCTCCAACTAGTCCTGTACCACTTCCACGGACAGTAACAGGTATATTTTCTTGATATGCATATTTCATAATGGATGAAATTTGATATTTATCTTGTACAAAGATATGTACTTCAGGAAATGAAAATACTGTTCCCAATTCGTCATGAGATAAATCATGGCTGATTTGGTCACCTGTTGTAACTTGAGCTGCACCAACAATATTGATTAAATGATTCAAATCATTTTGATTTAATTTCTTATAGCTCATCATTGACCTCCAAAATTTGATCGATTAATTCATTTAATTGGGGTAAAACTTCATATATATCACCAACTATTGAATAATGACTCATATCGAATAATCGATTATGAGGATCACTATTAACAGATATAATCAATTCTGATTCTTTCATGCCTTCAATGAATTGAACAGCACCGCTGATGCCAAGATTGATAATTAATTTAGGCTTCACAGTCCGTCCACTTAATCCAATTTGCTTTCTTGGATCAAACCACCCGTTTTCAATCAAAGGTCTTGTACATCCAACTTCTGCATTAAGTTTCTTTCTTAAGGGCTCAATTAATTCTAAATCTTTTTGTTTCTTAAAAGCTCTGCCTACAGCAATAATGATTTCAGCATCACTGATATCTTTAACTCTTGGTTTATCAAGTGAGTCTAATAAGGTGATTTGAGATTGTTTTCTGATGTTTTCAGTAGATTCGATACTAATTGTTCCATGTGGTTCACATAAACTTGGTTTATTAAACATTTTGTATCTGATCGTAGCAAGTTGAGGACGATGATTAGGTGTATTAATTTTTGCCATAATGTTACCACCAAACGCTGGTCTGATTTGTAACAAATCTCCATCTTTGGTCATATCTAGCATTGTGCAATCAGCTGTAAGTCCTGTTTTGAGTCTTGCTGCAACTCTTGGTGCAAAGCTTCTTCCAAGTGGTGTACTACCAAACAAGATAATATTAGACTGATATTTTTGATAAAAAGCTTCCATAACATTTGTGTAAATCTCGACATTAAATGCTTCAAAACAGGGATCATCATAGACGATTACCTGATCTGCACCAAAATTGAGAGCTTCTTGTGAAATGTGTTCCATTTGATGTCCAATAACGACAGCTATAACATCTTCATTTGTTTTTTCTTTGAGTTCTTTGGCTTTACCAAGCAACTCCCATGAGACATGATGTGCATGATTTTGATGTTGTTCTACATAAACTGCGATACCCTTGTATAACGATTTATCAATGGGTATAATTTTATCTTCTATGAACTCACAGACTCCATCTGGTCCTTTTTTAACACAAATTTTGCATATCTTGCATGATGCATTGATTGACAGATAAGCATCTTCATATTCAAATGCGTTAAAAGGGCACAGTTTAATGAGATCCTGTGCGATTTTAGCATCTATTTTTTCTTGATTGATTTTAATATATGACATGATGATACCTATAAGAATCGACTTTCTTTTAATATATCTGCTAATTTCATAGCTAAATCCTTCGATTTGCCTTCTAATTGAATAGCCTCAGTTCTTTTATGCGGTGGAAATATTTCTTCAACTTGTGTTGGTGAACCACTCAAACCATAATGGTCTGGATTTTTGTCATTTAAGTCTTTTAGAGATACTATTTTTATCTTATAATCATTCAATTGTAATTTTCTTCTATAGGAAGGAAGTCTTGGTACGTTTGCTCCTTTTTCAATTGTAATCAAGCAAGGATAGCTGACTTCAACTTTTTCATCATATGAATCATAACCACTTCTTAATATGATAGATTTATCTTTAATTTCCAAAATTTCTTTAACATATGGCACATGAGGTATACCTAAAAACTCAGCAATTTCAGGACCAACTTGTGCTGTATCTCCGTCTGTAGTTTGTTTACCACACACAATCAAATCATACCCACCTATGAGCTGAATCAACTGACTCAATGTATAAGATGTTGCTAAAACATCAGCTCCTGCAAATCTTCTATCACTGATTAAAGTTGCTTCATCAGAACCCATAAAAAGAGCTTCCTTAAGCACGACAGTAGCTGATGGTGGCCCCATAGTAATCGAATGAACACTGACATGTTCACTTTGATTTTTAATCTGGTATGCTGCTTCTAAAGCGTACAAATCAAATGGATTCATTTTTACATTATTGCCATCTCTAATCAATACTCCGGTTTTTGGATCGACTTCAACATTAGATGAAGCTGGGACTTGCTTGATGCATGTAATAATCTTCATGACTAATCACCTCAAATAAATGGATACACTATAAAAATATCATAGATATTCAAAACAAAAAAGAACATATGTCAAATAACATATGTTTTTTCAGTATTAGGAAATATTATTCATTTTAATCCATTATGGATTGGTATTTTTACTAGCAAATCCTTGAAATAGTGCCATGAACTTATAAATATCACTTGGGTATACATTGAATGTATAATTCTCTGTGTAATCAGACGATTGATAGAGCGCTCCACCTTTAGCTCGAATGCTGATTTCATGTGATCCCACTGATAAAAATAATGGCATTTGGTTATCACTAATAATGGTTTCTTTACCATCTACAATTACACTATATGAAATGCTTCCTTCTATTTCATCAAAATGGAGTATGCCATCATCATCTACATAAATATTTTCTGGCATAGATAATTGCTCTCTAGTGTCAGGCCATGAGGGAATAGGATCAGGGACAGCTTTCAATTCACCTTTGACAAAGAACACACCATTACTTACACTTCTAATACGTCCATCAGAAGGTGTGTTTAGTATGGCATAACCGCCCTCTTCAAGATCTTTTAGTGCCATGGTCGATGATCCACCACCATCTAGATTATAAGCTGCTTTTGCACCAAAATATGCCATGATTTCTCCAAGTTCTCTAAGTTTAACACCATCCATGCCAAGTGGTTGGTTTCTACCATCAACAACTACAAAGAATACTGTGCCATCTGTTTTAACGCCAACAGCAGTTCTTGGAGCTGGAAAATTCCAAGCAGCACCTGCATCAAGTGATAAATTTGCTTCTCCATCAATGACAAGTGGCTGAGCATCCGCACCAATAGCAAATCTTACATCATCCCAATTTCCACCAAGACCTAATTGAACAACGACATAATCATTATCTGTAATCAAATGATCATCATTAAATTCATGACCAACAATGATGAATTGATGTTCTAGAATGTTAACTTGTTCAGTTGTTGTCTCATTCAGTATGCCTTTACCAAAATATCCTGTTTTATTGAGATTGATTTTTGTTTCAGTCCCATCAATAACAACTTTGTTGTACATAGCAGGTATGGTATTTAAATAATCATCAAAATAAACCGAAATTTCGTTATCATTAAGCGGATCTTGATTGATATGATCGACTTGAATTTTTTTCTTCAATTGTCCTTCATCATTATAAACTAACAATTCATATCCATCGAATTCTGGAATACCAAATACTACATCTCCATTATCCTTGAAACCTACTGCATTTCTAGTACCACCATATCCTCTTTGAATGACTTCAAAATCTCTAACATGTAAAGATAGAGGTTGCCCAGTATCATTGATATCATAGAAATCGCCATTGACTCCACCTATGACTTCTAAATAATCATATCTTTCATGGGTTTTATCGATAATAATAGGTAATCCTGACATATGCCATTCAAAAGGTGAGTAATTATCAGCTACTACAATATTCAAATCACTTCTAGTCGTTGGATTTGCTCCTAAATAATTAATAACTTGATCAGTTACCAATCCATCCATATCAATAGATCCAACAATTTTTGTATGTCTCACGCCTTCAACATAAACTGTATCTTTTGTAGTTTCAGTCAATCTGAATGCAGCTTGAACATCAATAAATTTAACAAAAGAAACAGTAAATAACAATAAAATAATAAATATATACTTTTTCATTTACATGATCCTCCTTTAAATTTCTGGTATGGTGACAATAGTTTCTCCTACAAGAGAAAATGTCATCACCATGTGATAGTTAATATCACCAACATTTAAGTCGAATATCATCTCTGAAATATGCTCATTATCAATGCTCATTTCGAAATTTTGAACCGTACATCCTGGAAATTCAAGTTCAAAAAAAGCTTCTATCTCATCATAGCTTTGAATATTTAGGTAATATTTTCCGTCTAATGATGTAAACATATCAGGACTCAAATTGTAGAAAAACAAAAAGTCATCTGATAATGGTTCTGTTATTGTTTCTTTTTGATAACTATCTCCTTGCTTAAAGTAGTGCTCATTGATACCATTATGATTCATGAAATATTCTTTGTTGCCATCGAGTTCAAATGATGCTTTATCATCATCAAATTCAATTGTCATCGTGTATAAATCCATTTGGTTTTGCACGATAACTGAAAGTGTATAACTATCAAAGGTGTCTAATTCGTTAAATACATCAATGATAAGTTTCGCTTCTGCATCAACAATCACACATACACCATTTTGAAGTTCCTCATAGGACTCACATGTAAATGGTATGTCAATTGGAGGAATTTCTTTCTCGCATGCTGAAAGAACAAACGCTCCTATTATGGCAAATACAAACAGTATTTTCCTCATATTTTATTCTCCTTTATATTTCTAAATGTTTTATCTACTCTCATTTTATGTTTAATCGATTGAAAATAACATTCAAAACATAAAAAAACACCAATATATTGTGTTAATTGGTGTTTTATCATTTGATGAATCGTGATTTATAGCATCTTTTTGATGCGTTTTTCTACATCTAGTTTGAATCTTTCAATATATTCTAAAACATATGCATTCATATCAAGTGAATCATCTATAATCAGTGGGGTTAGATCCATACCTAAAATGATTTCATCTGCTTGGTCCACTGAATGTGAAGATGAATAAGTAGCATTTGCCATTCTACGTCCTGCTGTTGCTAAATCATATCTTTTTCCACCAGTAATCTGAGAATCAAAAACTTCAACTAATGCTTGAGACAAATTAGGTCTTCCACTGACATTAAAAATTACTTTTTCAGAATCATTCATCCAATCTAAGTCTCTCCAAACTTCACATCCATAAACAGCTTTTGGTCTTATCTTCTTATCCATTAATCGAATGGCACGAATGACTTTTGTTGTAACACCAATATGTGTATCATGTTTGTCTGCTAAATTGTGCGTATATAG
>JAIPGC010000058.1 GCA_021736335.1 Acholeplasmataceae bacterium
GAAATGAGATTTGCGTGTGTCGATGGTCCTGAGTTTGATGGACACCTTGTAGATTTTGATGAAGCTATCAGAAGAAACCAAATGTATGCTCCATTTGAAAAGAAGCAGCTAGAAGAAAACTGCAATTTATTAAAGGAGATCAAGCATGTTTAATAAATCACTTGTAAAAAACATCATGCCTCTTCAAGATCCTTTAAAAAGAATTGAAAATTTTGATGAAGTTTCATTAGGCTATACACTTGAACAAGCGATAGATGAAGCGAAAAGATGCTTAGACTGCAAACATAAGCCTTGTGTCAACGGATGTCCTGTAGAAATTGACATTCCTTTATTTATCGAAAAGATTGGTGAAGGTCTGATTGAAGAAGCTTATCAGATCATTTTACAATCTTCATCACTACCTTCTGTTTGTGGTAGAGTTTGTCCTCAAGAAACACAATGCGAAGAAGTTTGTGTTCGTGGTATCAAAGGTGAAGCTGTTGCTATCGGTCGTTTGGAACGATTTGTTGCTGACTACCATCATCGAAACAGCAATCAAAAACCAAATAAACCAGAATCAAATCATCATAAGATAGCTATCGTAGGTTCTGGTCCTTCTGGATTATCATGTGCTTATGATTTGGCTTTGTTAGGCTATGAAGTCACGATGTTTGAAGCACTTCATATTCCTGGTGGTGTCTTAGTTTATGGGATTCCTGAGTTTAGATTACCAAAAGAAATTGTAAGAAAAGAAATTCAAACCTTAGTTGATCTTGGTGTCAATATTGAGACCAATGTGATTATCGGGAAAACATTATCAATTGAAGATTTATTTGAAGATGGGTTTGAAGCTATTTTCCTAGGAACAGGTGCAGGATTACCTAAGTTTATGAATATTCCTGGTGAAATGCTCAATGGAGTCTATTCAGCAAATGAATTTTTAACTAGAGTCAATCTCATGCAAGCGTATCATCAATCAAGTTCAACTCCAATTCAAATGGCACAAAGAGTTGCTGTTATCGGTGGGGGAAATGTTGCTGTTGATGCTGCCAGATGTGCAAAAAGACTTGGTGCTAAAGAAGTCTCTATTGTATATAGACGATCCATGAAAGAATTACCAGCAAGACTTGAAGAAATCGAACATGCTGAAGAAGAAGGTATCATCTTTAGATTACTATCCAATCCAGTTCAAATTATCGGCAATGATCAAGGCTTTGTTAAAAGCATTGAGTGCGTTGAAATGGAACTTGGTGAGCCTGATCAATCAGGTAGACAGAGACCTATCGTTAAAAAAGGTTCAGAATTTATAATAGAAGTAGATTCTGTGATTATGGCCATAGGAACGACACCAAATCCTTTAATCACGTCGACGACACCAGGTCTAGAGACCGACAGATGGGGATGTATTATCACTAAAGATGATAGTGGATTAACATCTAAGGAAATGGTTTACGCAGGTGGAGATGTTGTTACAGGTGCTGCAACAGTTATCTTAGCCATGGGAGCTGGAAGAAAATCAGCAGCTGCTATTGATCAAAAATTAAGAGCAATCAAATAATTATAAAAAAAGATTACTTACATTTTATTGCTAAGTAATCTTTTTATATCTTTGGATTTTGAAACGAAACAATCTTGACACATAAATGCAATGAATCTTCAAATGGCCATAACAACCATGAATGCATTTCATTTTGAAAATGCTGATGCATCGAATATATTCCATAATCTCCTAAACCATATCCATAAGCATCAACATATTTTTCGTACAAATGGTCCATCTTGGTAGTAGAATCAATAGACTTTATGATATCTTGATAAAACGGTTCATTAACTCGGCTCTGAAAAATATCAGATAAAACAAACACTAAACCTTTAGGTTTGAGTAATCTAATGACATTTTGATTAAATCTATCAATAATAGTTATCATATCTTGAAGTGCTTCAGAAGATATTTCATCTAATAAAGATTGCTCAACGCCCATTTCCTTAAGAACTAAAACAGCATTCAAAATTTGATTATAGATGAGTTGTGTATAGATGGGAGAAATGATAATTGTATCAAACAATTTGATGTTATCTGCCATAAATATGTAATCAGTAATTAATTGATTCTTTTGCTTAAGATACTTTTTAATCTCAGATGTTGATGATAAGACTGAAAGTTCATCGATGAAATGATCAAAATAAGCTACTTTTTCATGACCTGTAAAATCTGCTTTAACTAAGGTCACTTCCTCAATAGGAATATGTTGTTTCATAAGTCCCTTTTTAGTACTTTCAATATCAATATCAGCTAAAGTCAAAGACTTGAAAGATGATTTAAAAAAAGATATGTCAAGATCATCACAATTTCCAGCTCCTAATATAAGCAATGAATGATTTGAATTATTTTCTTTGAAATATGGCTTAAAAAATAGAGTGATTTGCTTTCTATAATTTGACCATTTCTCATATCTCAAGTGATCTGATAGATTGATATCATGATTGAATTGCTCGACTAAGTTCAAATGACCACCTCACTTTACTTAATCATTCTACCTTAAGAACTATCACCTTTCAAGATAATGAATTAAATATGTTAAAAAAAACACCCAATCGCTTGGGTGTTTCAATTAATTATTGTCCTTTTTGTTTATGTGTGAGTTCTGGAGTATTCAGCTTAGCTGCATTTCTGAGCTCTTTCATATAAGCATTGACTTCCTTGACTTTTGCTTTTTTGTATAAGAAATCATCAATACCATAAGCAGCACGATGTCCATCTGCAACAGCAGAAATCAAATCAGGTCCGCGCATGATGTCACCACCAACAAATAGCCATTCTAAGCCTTTAACTTGACCATACTGGTCAGATTGAATCTTACCTCTAGCAATTGTCATCTTAGCCTTTAGTCCTTCTGGGATGTATTCATAATCTGGCATTTGTCCAATCGATAAGAAGACTTGTTCAGCAGGAATATCGATCACACATTCTTTATCAAATTGTGGATTAAATCTACCTTCTGCATCTGTTAAGCATAAGCACTTAAACATGCGAACACCAACAATTTTATCATTTTTTAGAATAACTTCTTGAGGTCCGTTACCACAGAAGAATTGAATGCCTTCATCGACACCTTCCATGACTTCATCGTCACTTGCAGGAAGTTCATCCCAATTTTCAAGAGAAGTTAGTTTTACATTTGCTTTTCCATATTTCAAGATTTGCAATCTGGTTACAGAACGTGCGACATCAAAGGCAACGTCACCACCACCAATAACGAGTACAAATTCTTTAACATTGATGTCTTCTAACTTTAAAACACCACGTTCATAATCTCTTACTTGTGGTAAAAAGTCCATTGCTGCCATCACATCTTGATGATTAGATCCTGGAATATCAAGTGTACGTGCTTTAAAGAATCCTGTGCCTAAGAATACAGCATCATATTTCTTTTCAAGTTCATCCATCGTTATATCTTTTCCAACACGTTTATTGGTTTTTATATTGACACCAATTTTCTTAATGAAATCAATGTCTTTGTCAATGGCAGAATCAGGTAAACGATAAGCAGGGATACCATATCTCATCACGCCACCAGCGAGTGGCTTTTCTTCAAAGACATCAACTTTGTAGCCCATAGTCTTCAAATAATATGCAGCACCTAATCCAGCCGGACCAGAACCTACAATAGCAACTTTTGCATCAATGACTTCTGAAACAGGTTCAGAAATGATTTTTTCATACATATCTTTTGGTGCACTATCGATGATATAACGTTTCAACCAACGAATGGCAATCGCTTCGCCGCGAACTGCAATTGCACAAGATGTTTCACAATTATGTGTACAGATACGACCACATACACCAGGAAGTGGATTTGTTTCATAAATCTGACGGAGTCCACCTTCAATATCATCTTCCCAAATAGCTCTGATGTATTGAGGGATGTGCATTTGAACAGGACAGCTTGATGTACATACACCACATTCTACACATCGTGCAGCTTCAAGCTTTGCTGTTTCTTTTGAGTATCCACGAACAACTTCAATAAAGCTCTTTGATCTTTCGATAGGTTCAATGTGCTCCATCGCGATGCGATTTAAGTCAAGTAGATCACTCACTTCATTTTTTTGATAGCCATGTTGGACGACTTCACCTTGCCAAGTCTTTTCAGGCATTAACAAGAAATCTTGAGGATCTGTACTTGCATAAATATATTCTTTACTCATTTCTAGAGATCCTGTTGTACATGTGTCTACACAAAGTGCACAGAAACAACATCTGCCATAATCAATAATAGGTCTTTCTTGAAGTTTGCCAGCTTCATCTAAGATATCTGTTCTTTCCGTCATAATAATGGCTTCTGTTGGGCAAATATCAGCGCATGTGCCACATCCGATACATAATTCCCAATCGTTTGTATGAAAACCTCTTAAGTTATCAGGAGCTGTTCTTGGTGAAGCATCTAGTCTGCTTTTTAATTTGATAATTGAATTATTGTTTAAATAATTTGAATTTTTCTTGGTGAAGATGTCATTCATCATATGGCTGACAGGTTTCTTAAAAAGATATTTAAAGTGTTTCATTGGATTTAAAATACTTAATGTACGATATTTTTTCTTCATCATATCCTCCTATCTGTCGATCTCAGGGGAACAAACACCCATCGTATCAATCCATAATGCTGCATCATCTAATCTAGTACCTGGTAAATATTTTTCAACTCCAAGTAAGCCTTGTGGGTAACTAGCTCCACGAACGCCAACGCGCCATGGATTGGTTCCACCATTAGAGACCATATAATAACCGAATTCACCTCTAGAAGATTCTACAGGACTATAAACATAACCCTTTGGAACTGTCCATCTCATGGATTGTCCTCTACCAAGTGGTATTCTGACTGGACCTTCAGGCATTTTAGCTATGCATTGTCTAATGATGCTAATCGACTGGATAATTTCTTTTAGCTTGCAGTCTATTCGCGATCTAGCATCGCTATAAATAGAAGTAGGAACTTCAAATTCTACTTGATCATATCTCGCATAGGGCATGATTTTTCTTAAATCATAAGGTTTGCCAACAGCAGAGCGCATACCGATGCCGGTGACTCCTAATTCCCAAACAACAGCCTCAGGTAACATAATCGTGTCTTTAATACGAGCAACTATAGATGGATTTTCAATACCTAAATCACGATATTCTTCATATCTTTTTTCTAAGCTATCTAGGAATGCATGAATATCTTTTTCAATACCAGTTGGTAAATCTTTTCTAACTCCACCAGGTACGATATATTGGTGATAAACACGATGACCAGTGATTTGTTCAAAAATATCAAGGATTGAGTTTCTATCAGCATGAGCATGATACATCAGTGTATAATTACCCGTTGGTCCACCTAACCCACCATAAGCCATTAAATGAATGCTTAAACGTGCTAATTCTAGGATAATCATTCTGATCCAGTGTGAACGTTCAGGTACTTCAATACCTAAGAGTTTTTCCGTACCCATAGCAAATGCCATTTCGTTGATATCTGGTTCAACAACACATACTCGAGGAATTAAAGAAATATTATTAATCCAAGTATGTCTTTCCATGCCTTTTTCAAAACCACGATGAAGCATTCCAGGAAGTAGGAACGATTTTTTGATGATGTCACCATCAACATAAAGATGAACAGAAGCATTACCATGCATACCAGGATGTTGAGGTCCTAAAAATAATTTCATTTGCTTCATATTTTTTGACCTCCCTTTAAAGATTCTGCACGTGTTTTGCGTTCTTCACGTTTCTCTTTTTTATTATTTTGCTCGCTTAAGACTAAATAATCCTCTTTATATTCTCTTTTTGTAAACTTTTTGTCGCTATAAGCTTTTGGATCAAAATCTTTTCTCAGAGGTGGCATATCATCCCATACCTCTAGAATCAATTGTTTCTCATAATCTGGATTTCCAGGAAATTTCACTCCAAAAAACTCATAACATTCTCTTTCGTAATATTTCGCACCTGGATAAATATTGATAATTGATGGCATGATAGGATCATTGCGATCTACTTTGGTTCTGATTTGAATATGAACTGGACGTTCCCAATTCATTAAAATATAAACCAATTCTATTTTATTTTCATCAGGCCAATCAATTGCACTTAAATAAGACATCTGAATCCATCCAGCATTTTTGAGTGTAATCAATGCTTGATGAACATCATCTTGTTTCAAAACAAAGCTCACTTGATATTGATCAATTACATCTGTTTCTACTAGTTTAAAACTTTGAGTCATTAATGCTTTTAAAAATTCAACATTACTCATGGAATTCATCATGGATAATTACCTCCCCGAGTGCAGCTTTTTGATTCTTTTTGTACCATTCATAATTTTCTTTATACTTGACCCAACCATTTGCTGTCTTGTTTCTGATTTGCTCCATTAAATCAACAAAGCCATTCATCACTGATTCAGTATTTGGCATACATCCTGCTACATAAGTATCAACAGGAATATATTGATCAAGCTGATTGATTACGGCATGTGAATCATGGTAAATACCACCATTGATTGGACAACTGCCTAATCCTACTACATATTTTGGTTCACCCATCTGTTCATAAGTATAAATAACTCTTCTTAATGATTTGACAGATAAGTATCCAGAAATAAGAAGAATATCAGCTTGTCTTGGTGTTGCCATTGGCCCCATACCCAAACGTTCCATATCGTAAGCACTTGTCATTGCTGGTGGTAATTCGATTGCACAGCATCCTGTGCAATACATCAGCATCCATAGAGAGTTTCTTCTAAAGAAATCACCTATTTCCCACCATTTACGATCGACTTCCTCTTTACTTAATTTTCTTGCTGGTGTAAATTTTGTACTTTTCATTTAGATCACCCATCCAAAATAGATTGCGATTATCGCTTGTGTAACAGCCATTATCAGTGGCCACTTATAATAGAATTTTACAACTTGATCAATCTTTAGACGTCCATTGACGTTAGAGATTAAATTGACTACGGTATAGACTGCGAAATATTTAGCTAAGAAGATGAAGATATTTTCTGCGCCACCCAAGAAGAGGTGAACGAATAAACTGACTTCAATGAAAACTGTAATTTCATGCATAATGAAGAGCATACCTAATTGCTTTCCACCATATTCAACCATTGGTCCAGAAGCAATTTCAGCTGGAGCAATATAAGTTTCAAATGGTTTCTTACCAAGCATACCCATCAAGCAAATGATGCCAACAACACCACCTAATGGCAATGCAATTAAGAACCAGTTCGCACCGGATGCTTGCTGTGCAATTGCTATTGCTTGCAAACTACTAAATCCCGTAAGTTTGATGATTGTAAGAACGATGACCATGAAGGGAACTTCATAAGCTAACATCGTTGTTAAGGCTCTCATGACACCAATACTTGCATAAGGATTACCACTACCTGAAGCACTCATTGCCATACCTAACATACCTACAGCAATTAAATAGACAAAGATGAAGAAGTTATCATATCCAGCAAAAGCGACAATATTGTTGGTTAGTGGCATAAACATTGCAGTTGCAATGATACCTCCTAAAGCCATGATGACACCAAAATCAAAGATCCATCCATGACTTGTCGCTCTTTTACTTAAGAGTTTGAAGATATCTAAGAATTCCTGATACCATTTGGGCCCATAACGTTTTTGCAAACGTGCAATGATTTTTCTGTTAACACCAGCAACGCTGGTCTGAAGGACGAAGCCAAAGAATGCAACGCCAAATCCAATTAATATATTTAATAGCATTATAGTTCACCCCACAATAGGAAGGCTAAGATTGCAACAATCCAGAAGATTGCCACCTCAACATACTTGGACATAAATAGATATTTTGCAAGTTTTCCTAATTCTTTCACTTTATTGGCTAATCCATCATAAAAATCTGTCATCTTTGTTGTATATTTTTCATAAAGTCTTTCTAGTGGTGCATAAAAGTCAACACTATAGTGTAGTAATTCTTCTGTGTGTATGAAGTTAGCAGCAGTATAAGTATCCATCAATGATACTTGACGAGATTTCTTAAGCAAGATGAAGATAATAAATGCAACTACAACACCAAATCCGAAAATTCCAGCTATCAATAATGGATGTAGGACACCGTTATATCCAGTCAAGGTAAATGCAGGACTGTCAATCACCATAGGAGCATATCCAAGTTCACCATTGATTTGATTGATAAATCCCAATAAAGCATTTGGCAATACACCTGTGTAGATATTAAGTAAAGTAATGATGATCATTGGAAGCAACATAAGTATTGGAGCTTCTTTGATTTTTTTAAATTGAGGAAACTCTTGTCCTAGGAATAATGCAGCAAGAGGTCTAAAAACATAGAGGAACGAACCAATACTTCCAAAAAAGACAGCAATCGTAATAAAGATCAAGCCCTTATCAATAACTGCTTGGAAGATTAACCATTTACTGATGAAGCCACCCATAGGAGGAATACCAGCCATCGAAATGATTGCTACTAGATACACGATATAAGTGATTGGCATCTTGTGAATGATACCACCCATTTCGCTCATCTTAGTTGTTCCAGTTTGACGTGCAACAGCTGCAATTGCCATAAAGGCTCCAGCACTTGCAAGAGCATGAGCAAGGATATGGTAGAATCCACCAGCAAAAGCAACTGAATCTAATAAACTGAATGCTACAATGATATATCCACCATGACTCATTGAAGAATAAGCAAGAAGTTTCTTAGCATCATCTTCTCTAATTGCCATCAATGTTCCAAAGACAATGGATAAAGATCCTAATAATGCAACAATGTAATGTGCATAGGGTAAAGAGATAGCTGAGATTACTGATGAAGCTGGAGATATTCTAACTAATGCTAAAACCGCAACGAATGCTCCTAATTTAACAAGTGCACCTGATAAAACAGGTGAGAATGGATGAGGTGCATTACCATGAGCAACGGGTAACCATATATGAAGAGGAAAGACACCTAATTTAGCAAATCCTGCAATTAAGAATGAGATAAAGACCAAAACTGCATTGGTTCCTGATAAACTTGCTAATCCTGCGGTGATATCAAATGAACCAACTTCTTTAAACATAACGAAGATTCCAAATAACATAGCAAAGCTTCCTGCTGCAGAAAATCCAAAATATGAAACTGCTGCTGATTTGCTTTTACCTAGTGGAATCAAGAACATTGTTGTCCAAACAATTAATTCAAAGAAGAAGAATAATTGTAGGAAATTATCCGTAAAGAACGCACCAAGTACACCTGCTAAACTTAGTAAAAATAGCATGTTGTACGCATTCTTATATTGATATTTTTCAACAAAATATGGGTGGAAGAATGAAACCATTGAATAAACAAATGCAACAATGATTGCAAAATATGCACCTAAATACGTGAATTCAAAGCTGAATCCAGGTAAATAATTAACCGTTGTGACTAAGGCATCATTAAATCCATAATAAGCAAGTGATGCAAAGACAAACATTGTGGAAAAAATAGTCAGAATTGAACCCGCTGTGGTATTTAACTTGGATAGAAAATAAGAAAGAATACCAGAGGCAACTAAAATCAAGATTAGAATTTCAATACTAGCCATTATAAATCACCCCAATCTGATCTTGAATCGTATCTATACCATTATCAAGTGAGTCAAGTGGGTCTGAATAAGTTCCAAATAACACGATGAGTAAAGTAACAACTGCAAATACAGCTTTATAAGGTAGGTTGAATTTGACATTGATTGTCTTTTCACTTGGATACCAGAGTTTAACAAGCAGTTTAACAAAGTAAATACCTTCAACAATACTCGCAACCAAGATAAGACCTATGACGACAAATTGAGAAGCAACTGCCAGTTGAGTCAGATAATTCAGTTTAACGACGAAGCCAACAAACAAAGGCAATCCTAAAACAGATAATGCTGCAACTGTAAAAGCAATACCAACTAAAATATT
>JAIPGC010000059.1 GCA_021736335.1 Acholeplasmataceae bacterium
GGTGTTTTCATTTATGGATTCTCAGGACCTATTTTCAGTGATGTCCTTGAGGGGATCAGACAGAAGCTTCAAGAAAATAATTTCAATATCGTTGTAAGTAGTGGTAAGTCATCAGCAAACTTATTACAAGAAAGACAAGTTGATGCAGCAATTGTATTCGATGCAGAATTAACAGATCAAATCTTATTAAATTATGCAAAATATGGATTTCCACTATTTGTTCTTGACCGAAAATTGGAAGCAGAAAACATCTATTCAAGTGTTATTGACAATGAAGGATTAGTTTATCAATTTATTACACAAATGATTGACCAAGGCTATGATGATTTCGCATACATTAGTGGACCTGGTGATTCATTTAACAATAATCATCGTTATGAAGGATTTAAGATGGCACTAGAAAATAAAAATATCAAACATCATAAATTCATTGAAAGTGATTTCACCATTCAAGGTGGATACAATGCCGGTAAAAAGGTTTTAGAAATGGTAAATAAACCTAGATTTGCATATTGTGCGAATGATGAATCTGCTATCGGATTTATTAGAGCACTTAAAGAAGGTGGGCTAAGAGTTCCTTCTGATATTGCTGTTGCTGGATTTGATAACTTTTATATGGGAGAATTCATTACACCCAAGCTAACAACCATTGGTATCGATCACGTTTTATGGGGAAAACAAGTTGCTGGTGTCATTATAGATATCGTTACGAATCAAAAGATAAAAGATATAGGGCACCCACAAGGTTCAATTATCATAAGAGAATCATGTTAAATCAATTTTAAATGGACAATGAGGAGATAAAATGGACGTTTTAAAGCTTTTGCATAAAATGACAATTGAAGAGAAAATAGGACAACTTATGCAGCTTGCACCTTTTTTCTTCATTAAAGATCTGGAAATAGAAGTCGCAGGGCACGTAAGTGATATCGGAATCAATCAGAAAAAGATTTTTCAATCCGGATCTGTTTTAGGCATCGGTAATGCAGAAGAAATGATTGAAGTGCAAAAAAAATATTTAAATCAGAGTCGTTTGCAAATTCCTCTCATTTTTATGGCGGATATCATACACGGATATGAAACGATATTTCCAGTACCACTCGCATTATCTTGCTCCTGGAATCCACAATTGGCATATCAGATGGCTAGAGTTTCTGCATCTGAAGCCTCAGCTGCAGGGATACATGTGACATTTTCGCCTATGGCTGATTTATCAAGAGATCCAAGATGGGGTAGAGTGGTCGAAGGTTTTGGTGAAGATGCTTATCTATCATCGTCATTCGTTAAACAAATGGTCAAAGGGTATCAAAACGGTGATATCAGCCAACCTGGAAATCTTGCATCATGCGTCAAACATTTTGCAGCATATGGTGCTGTAGAGGCAGGTAGAGATTATAATACGGTTGATGTTTCAAGATTATTTTTACACCAATACCACTTAACAGGATATAAAGCAGCAATTGATGCTGGAGCAAAAATGATTATGACAGCATTTAATCTAGTTGATGGTGTGCCATCAACAGTTAATTCATATTTATTAAGAGAAGTTTTAAGAGATCAATGGAAATTTCAAGGTGTGACAATTTCTGATTATGATTCTCTTCATCAGATCATAGAACATGGATGTGCACAAGACAATAAAGAAGCTGCACTACTAGGTATAGAAGCGGGATTGGATATTGAAATGGCATCATCTTGTTATGTTAATTATCTTCCAGAACTCATCAATGAAAAGATGGTCGATATCAAGTTAGTAGATGAAGCAGTTCTACGCATATTGGAACTAAAAAATGAAGTCGGACTTTTTGATAATCCATTCAAAGGAGCAAATCCTAAACTTGAAAAAGAATTAATCCATTCAAAAGAGCATCTTAAAACAGTTAAAGAGATTTCTGATGAATGTTCAGTATTGTTAAAAAACAATCATGTATTACCACTTAAAAAAGATGCAAAAATAGCTCTCATCGGTCCATATGCTCAATCAAGATCAACCAATGGATCTTGGTCATGGCATGGAAAAAGAGAACTAAACAGTACACTTGAAGAGGCATTGATTAAAGATGGGGTTATCCCAGTTATCACACTCAATGTCGAATCTAAAGAAAAGATTTCTGATCAAGAGATTGAGGTGCTCAAAACCGCAGAATATGTCATCATAGCTATTGGTGAAGATGCCTATGAAAGTGGAGAAGCACGCTCAAAAACTGATTTATCCATTCCAAGAAAACAAGTGACATTAATTCAATTATGTAAGGACTTAGGTCTTAAGTGTGTGGTTGTCATCTATTCAGGAAGACCACTCATATTAGATCAAGTCTTAGAAGCTGATGCCTTGCTTTATGCATGGTTTTTAGGTAGTCAAACTAATGAATCCATCAGTGATGTGTTGTTTGGAAAGGTTAATCCATCTGGGAAACTCACGATGTCTTTTCCAAGAAATGTTGGACAAATTCCAGTTTACTATAATTATTTCAACACCGGTAGACCTAAAAGAGAAGGTATTCAAAATGAGTTTGTTTCATATTATCTTGATTTACCTAACTCACCATTATTTCCATTTGGATATGGTTTAAGTTATTCATCATTTAAATATAAAGACTTAATCTTATCTCAAGATGAGATATATCCAAGTGATGAACTTTGTGTGAAAGTTGAAATAACAAATCAAAGCGATGTTTCCGGATATGAAACAATTCAACTATATATTCGAGACTATGTATCAAAGATTGCAAGACCAATCAAAGAACTTAAAGGATTCAAGAAAATCTGGTTTGAAAAACAATCCTCACAGATCGTTGAATTTAAAGTTAATCTCAATGATCTTATGATTATAGATGCTAATGGGAATCAATTTTTTGAGTATGGAAAATTTGCAGTCATGGTCGGCCCAAACTCAGAAGATGTACAATCAAAGGACTTTAGGTTGATTAAGGAGAGTGAACTATGAACATTAAAAACAATATGAAGTTATACGAAATGAATCATGGAGGTATCTCTTTTAACTTATTGGAAAATGGAGATGTTTTTGACATCACATACAAGGACAATCAAATCAATCTACTTAAAGGTAATGCCATTGATGGATCATTAATGAATTTATATTTAAGAGTTTATCTTGATGATACTGTCTATTTTACTAGATTGATTGGTAAGCATTCTCCTAGTCAATTTATCATTGATCATGACATTGCTTATTATCGAGGTTTTTTTCAAGGTGTTGAATATCAGGTTTCATTTAAGCTTAATCAATTTGAATGGTTATATGAAGTCAAACTTAAGAGTCGTCAAAAATGTAAAGCTGATGTTATTTATGGTCAAGATATTGCCATTCAATCTAAATCAAGTGTCCTATCAAGTGAACCATATACAGTTCAATATATTGATTATAAGGCGTATCATAATCAAAATGGATATACTTTGTGTGCTAGACAGAATCAAGGAAAAGCACAGTTTCTTCAGATAGGAAGTTTAACTCCGAACCTGGCATATACAACAGATGGGTTTCAATTCTTTGGATTATCATATAAAGAAACTGGGATTCCAGAAGCAATGAATCACCCAACTCTTGTTTCAGAAATATATCAATATGAATTCTCATATTTCGCTTTACAAAGCGATATCATTGATGTTGAAAAAGAAGAGAAACAAATTATCTTCTATGGTTTATACCAACCTTCATATGAAAAAATCATCGAACAGCCAGAGCCATTTCAACTGTCATATGTATTCAAATGGTTAGATATAAAAACAAAAAGTAAGCCAAATAAAGATTTCATCCTTGATACAACAAGACAACTTAATGGATTGAATATTGAAGAAGATACAATCAAGAATACATACCCAGTCATCAATCAGGAAGAAAGAAATGAGGGTGAGCTTCTATCGTTTTTCACGACTAATAATCACCATGTTGTTCTCAAGCAAAAGGAGTTATTAGTTGAACGTCCTCATGGACATATTATGGTTCATGGCGATTTAATTCATGCGACAGAAAAAGTTATGGCAACAACAAACTTCATGACTGGAGTATTTAATTCACATGTTGTTTTAGGCAACACAAGCTTCAATAAATTCATTGGAAATACAAGGAACCCCCTTAATGTTCAAAAGATTTCTGGACAAAGAATTTATATCAAAAGACAAGGTGTTTATTACTTGTTAGGATTGCCAAGTTATTATGATATGGGTGGTGCAACGACAAGATGGGTTTATATACTCGATGATGACGTGTTAACAATTGATGTCATCGTTGATATTAACAACACTCAACAATCTTTAATCATTACTTCTAAAAATCAAATCCAATATGATTTTATTGTGACTCAACAAATTGTCATGGGTGTCAACGAGTATGCATACGATCTAGAATATAAAATTGAAGATAAAGCAATAAAATTTATCGCGCCAAATCACTCGATGATTAGGGATAAATATCCTGAGTTAACTTATTCAATTCAAACTGAATCACCTTATGAAATCATTGATGAACACACTGCATTTGGTTGTGATAATCAACATGGTCTTCTCATACTTTCATTTAAGAAAAATGGTAATCTAAGAATTAATATTTCAGCTTCAATCAATGGTAGTGCATTATTACATCAATCTTTTTCATATCAAGAAGCGGACACTCAGGGAACAACTTATTTTGAATCATTTTCTAATAATATGGTTCTAAATCATTCTAAATATCAAAATGAAGTTGATCGATTACAGCTTATTACTTTCTGGTATACTCACAACGCATTAACACATTATGCATCACCACATGGACTTGAACAGTATAATGGTGCTGCATGGGGTACAAGAGATGTATGCCAAGGACCGATGGAACTTTTTTCAGCAACCGGTCATACTGATTTGATGCGAGAAATCATATTAAAAACATATAGCAGACAGTTTAGTGAAACAGGTGATTTTCCTCAATGGTTCATGTTTGATAAATATTATCAGATTCAAGCACATGAATCGCATGGAGATATCATTATTTGGCCAATGCGTTCATTAGCATATTATTTAAAACAAACTGCTGATTATTCAATTCTTGATGAAAAGATACCTTTTATGTCAAAGGTAAGTAATGAGTTCACAGAACCAGCAAGCTTGATGGATCACCTCAAAAAACAATTTGATGCGATTCAATCATCATTTATTAAAGATACCCATTTACCCGCTTATGGTGGAGGAGATTGGGATGACACACTTCAGCCAGCAAATCATGAGCTAACGCATAAGATGGTTAGTGGATGGACTGTAGCACTGCTTTATGAGGCTTGCACGGTTCTAGCACAAGAGTTCACTTATGCAAAAATTGATTTTGCACAAACTATTTTTGATTTGGTTGAGCATATTAAAAAAGATTATCATGAGTTCATGATTGCAGATGGTATACCAGCTGGGTTCGTTGTTTTTGATAAAGAACTGACATATCTATTGCATCCAAAAGATTTAAAAACAGGGTTGAATTATCGTTTACTACCGTTTATTAGATCCATGATTGCTGAATTGGCTGATCATGCTCAACTCAATAATTATGTAAATATTATTGATCGATATTTAAAACATCCAGATGGCGTCAGATTGATGGACACAACAGTAGAATACAAAGGCGGAAAGACAGCATACTTTGCTCGTGCTGAAACAGCTGCAAACTTTGGTAGAGAAATTGGATTACAATATGTGCATGCTCATATCAGATATATTGAAGCTATGGCAAAGATAGGCAGAGCAGAAGATGCATATGAAGGTCTTTTTGTAATCAATCCGATATTAATACAGAAAAAAGTCAAGAATGCATATTTCAGACAAAGTAATGTTTATTTTTCAAGCTCCGATGCTTGGTTTAAAGATCGATATGAAGCAAAAAGGGACTTTGATAAGATAAAAAGTCAACAGATATGGGTTAAAGGTGGATGGCGTTTATATTCGAGTGGACCTGGTATTTATATTAATCAGTTTGTATCAAACATATTGGGAATCAAACTATACCATGGGAATTTACTTTTAGATCCTATCTTACCTCATCATTTAGATGGGCTACAAGTAACATATGCATTTAAGGATAAGCAAATTACAGTTAATTATCATAAAGGGATTGAGAACTTATTGTTGAATCATAAGAAAATAGAGTATCAAAAACAAGTACATCCTTATAGAGCTGGTGGTTTGATCATTGAATCTAAGATGATTCTTGAAATTGATAGGCCAATCATCATTGATATTTGGAGTACATAAGATATTCACAGATATCTATGTTTAACTTGAATAAACTGGAAATAAAAGAAAAAGCCTTAAGCAACCGCTTAAGGCTTATATTTTTGTGATACTTGGCATTTCTGTTAGAGTGAAGTTTGCTGAGTTGATTCGGTATGTATTGGTGCCATCTCCTTCAATTTGTTCAGGATTTGTAAAATAGAGTTCGGTGTTTCCTCTAACTTTGACACCTAGTAAGCTCGTGATATTGATATATATTTTTATTTTGGAGAAAACATTGATCTGACTTGAATCATAAAATGCACTGTCTTTTTTTATGATGAGATTGACAATGACATTATTACGCTTCGTATGCTCATTGTAAAGTAGGAAAGCTCTTGTTTCATGTTCCGATTTCGGAGTGATAAATTCATAATTGACTCCAGTTCTTTCAAATCTAAGCTTATCAAACTTGATACTTGATACTGTTCTCCCTTCAATGACGCGAAATGGAATCTTGACAGATACGAATCTGTAATTATCTGGATTGATATAAACATCATTTTCATCAATCACATTTTCGATCATATGAAACATCATCGATTTTCTTTCTATCAAACGATCGATATATCTTGTAGATTCTCCATACATTAACATACGATCCATAAACTCAATAATGGAGTAATTTGTTGATGCAAAACTCAATTCTCTAAATAGTTCTGCACGTCTATTGGTATCATCATTCATTCTAACGACCATTCTATTATGTAAAAGGATGAGCAAGCTAAATAAGAAACTAGAAAAAAAGGACGCGAATGCTACAAATAATGTTGCTACTCTGATACCTATAACATTAAACATTTGATCTAATTGATCACCTAAAAACAGCATGGTTAAAGCAACTAAGAAGACAACTGTACTTGCTATTGCCATGATTGCGATAATTCTATTTGTACTTTTACTCATAATCAACAATCACTACTTTCTTTAATATCTTGTAAAAAATATGGTGATAATATTATAGCACTAATTATAAAGAATATCGCAAGGATATTGCTTTAATTCTATTACTATTATTTTCATAAAGTTAACTGTAAAATTTAAGGACCATAAAACGATGGATTGCACTAAAAAAACATAAAAATAGCAGCACCAATAACTGTCATAAATATGACACTTAAAATCGAATAATTAAGTAGATATCTTTTAGTTTCTTTTGGATAATCTCTGATAACATATTTAAATGTGATTAAACTTGCTAATGAAGCGATGATTGTTCCCATCGAACCGATATTTACACCTTGTAATAATGGTTGCCATAAAGAATGAGGTGTAAAAGTTGATAGAAGGACTGCTGCTGGGACATTACTAATAAACTGACTTGCTATGATACCAGAAAAAAAGACAGAGTTTCTTGTATTGAGTAATCCTGAAATCATGTCTTGAACACTTGTCATATGAGAAAGATTTCCAGTAAAGATGAAGAAAGCAATAAATGTAAGAAGTAGATGAAAATCCACACGTTTAAGTAGATGTCTTCCATAAAGTGACATCAGGATCAATGTGATGAGTATTGTATAAATTTCTGGTACTATTCTTAAGATATTGAGCAATGCATTCAAAAGGATAATTAAATAAAGCATGAGTCTTTTGACATCAACAGGTGGTGTAGTGATATTAAGATTGCATGTTGATGATGGTATTCTAATGATTAAGGTGACCATGATTAATATAAAACCGATAATAGTTATAGGAAGTGTTACAGACAGAAAAGAAGAAAAAGGAATATTGAAGTAAGCATATAAATATATATTTTGAGGATCACCCATAGGTGTAAGCGCACTACCCATATTAGCAGCTATGGTTTGTAGAATCAATAATGTGATGGCATGCTTTTCTTGATGGGTATGTTTCGTTATGAAAACAGTAAAAGGAATGAGTGTCAATAAGACTGCATCATTAGTGAGTAACATGGCAAGAAAAAATGTTGCTAGAACAATCATAAATCCAATCCATTTGATGTTTTTTAGATGCATGACAAGTTTAGTTGCGATATAATCAAAAAAATTTGTCTCAAAGATACCAGAAACAGCAATCATTATTGTAAACATAATGATTAATACCTTCCAATTAATATATTCAAAATAAGCAATTGAAGGAGGTATGATGAACATGGATGCTATTGCAAAAATAAGTGCAATAACAAAGACTTTATCTTTTTTTAAGAATGCAAATATGCTTTTCATATGACCTCATATCTGATGATGACAATCGATATTATACGCTTATTTTTTTAAAACTCAATAGATTATTATCGATGTTCAAAAACTCATGAAATGCATAGGTAAAATATGGTATAATATCATGTGAGGTAAACCAAATGAATAATGTATATTTAGAGTTTTATAATCAACAAACCAGAAAATTACCACTAGAAAATTATAAGGATATCAAGATTGATGACTATCCGTTTTTAGTGATCGAGGATACTAATCTGTGCTTAAAAGCAGATATCTTAATCGGAAGACTTGACCATAAGAAGACTTTCGGGTTTCTAAGACAAGAACTTGGAGATCTTTATATTGACCAAAGATACTTATCAGATGCGATGCATGATGATATTGTGCTTGTCAAAGAAGGTGTTGAACCTAAAATAGTTTTAGTTGTTGAACGTGCACTAACAGTCGTTATCGCGACTGTAAAGAAAACAAAAAGAGGTTTGTTTTTTGAACCAGACACTTATATAGATCGAAGACTTGAAGTAGAAAACACTGAAGGTTTAGTTGCAGGACATGTTGTCATGCTTGAAGTTGAATCCATTGAACACTTTGGAATCTATGCGCATGTCAAAAAAATTATTGGACATGTCAATGATCCTGATATCAATACACTTAAAATTGTTTTTGGTTATGAATGGCCACAAAAATTTTCTGATGAAGTGATGAACTCTTTAAATGATATTCACATCAACTATGAACAAGAAAAGAAAGAACGTCTTGATTTAACCAAAGAGTTAATTGTGACAATTGATGGCAAAGATGCCAAAGATTTAGATGACGCCATTTCACTCACCATTAAAGATGGTTTTTATCATCTTGGTGTTCACATCGCTGATGTCAGTCATTATGTAAAAGAAGACTCATTACTTGATCAAGAAGCATATAGAAGAAGCACATCATCATATCTAGCTGATCGAGTCATTCCCATGTTACCCCATTTATTATCTAATGATTGGTGTTCACTCAATCCTAATGAACTCAAATTAACATTATCATGTAATATGATATTAGATATGGATGGTAAGGTTGTTTCCTATGATATCCAAAAAAGCTTCATAGAAAGTCATAGAAGACTTAATTATGATGAGGTCAATCACTTTCTAAAAGACAATGTTTCTTTACATGATCAACATGTAGAGAATATGTTAATCACAATGAATGAGCTATCTCAAAAACTCAAAGTCATTCGTAAAGCTCGTGGTGAAAT